>NZ_JBBEOI010000015.1 GCF_037860755.1 Aquipuribacter hungaricus
GTAGGCCGCCGCGACGAGCCCGTCCCGCAGCCGGGCGGGGACGCTGCCAGGGGTCACCGGGCGGCGGGGTCCGCGACCGGCTCGGCGTCCGGCACGGGCGTGCGGCCGACGGCGCGGTGGACCCGGGCGCCGCGCTGCACGGTGGTGACGAGGCTGGCGGCGAGCAGCAGGCCGAGGACGACGTGGAGCACGACCACCGGCACCCCGAGGGCCTGGGTGGACCAGGTGGCGAAGATGCCGAGCGCCAGACGGTCCCCGCGCTCGGCGATGCCGTTGTCCGCGACGACGCCGACGCTCTCGGCCTTGGCGCGGGCGTACGGGACGAGCGCCCCGGCACCGACCACCGCGACCGACAGCACCGTGCCGAGCGTGTCGCCCTCCAGGTGGAAGTACACGGCGAGCGCACCGAAGATGCTGGCGTCGGCGACGCGGTCGAGCGTGGAGTCCAGGAACGAGCCCCACAGCGTCGACTTGCCCGACAGCCGCGCGACGGTCCCGTCGAGGGAGTCGAACATGGCGAACAGGAAGATCAGCCAGGCGCCCGCCTCGAGCCGGCCGGCGGGCCAGAAGACGAGCGCGCTGACGACGACGCCGAGCGTCCCGGCCACCGTCACCGCGTTCGGCCCGATGCCCACGGCCACGAGGGCACGGGCGGGCGCGGCGAGCAGCAGCCGCACCGTGCCGCGCAGGCGCCGGGCTAGCACGCCTGCTCCCACGCGTCCGCGAGCAGCCCGCGGGTCTCCGACAGCAGCACCGGCACCGCCTTGGTGCGCGCGACGACCGGCAGGAAGTTGGAGTCCCCGCCCCAGCGCGGGACGACGTGCTGGTGCAGGTGGGCCGCGACCCCGGCCCCGGCCACCGGTCCCTGGTTCATGCCGAGGTTGAAGCCGTGCGGGTGCGAGACGTGGCGCAGCACGCGCATCGCGGACCGGGTGAGCGAGGCGACCTCGGCCACCTCGTCCTCGGTGAGGTCCGTGTAGTCGGCGACGTGGCGGTACGGGCAGACGAGCAGGTGGCCCGGGTTGTACGGGTACAGGTTGAGCACGACGAACGCGTGCTCCCCGCGCGCGACGACGAGGCCCTCCTCGTCGGGCAGGCCGGGCACCCGGCAGAACGGGCACTCGCCCTCGGAGTCGTCGGCGGGCTTGTCCTGCCCGGACAGGTACGCCCAGCGGTGCGGGGTCCACAGCCGCTGGAAGGCGTCCGGCACCCCGGTCATGAGGCCGGGCTCGACGGGTCCCTGCTCGACGGGGCCCTGCTCGACGGGTCCCTGCTCGACGGGTCCCTGCTCCCCCGCCCCGGTCTGCCCGGTCACACCTGCACGCGGTCGCGCACCGCCTGGACGATGCGGGCCACCGCCTCCTCGACGGGCACGGCGTTGTCCTGGCGGCCGTCGCGGTAGCGGAACGACACCGCGCCCACGGCCACGTCGTCGTCGCCGGCGATCAGCTGGAACGGCACCTTCTGCTTGGTGTGGGTGCGGATCTTCTTCGGCATCCGGTCGTCGGAGACGTCGACCTGGACCCGGACCCCCTGCGCCCGCAGCAGCCCGGCGACGTGCTGCAGGTGCGGCACGTGCTCGTCGGTGACGGGGATGCCGACCACCTGGACGGGGGCCAGCCACGGGGGGAAGGCCCCGGCGTAGTGCTCGGTGAGCACGGCGAAGAACCGCTCGATCGAGCCGAACAGCGCGCGGTGGATCATCACGGGGCGCTGCCGGGTGCCGTCGGCCGCCTGGTACTCCAGCTCGAAGCGCTCGGGCAGGTTGAAGTCCAGCTGGATGGTCGACATCTGCCAGGTGCGCCCGATGGCGTCGCGGGCCTGGACGGAGATCTTGGGCCCGTAGAACGCGGCGCCGCCGGGGTCGGGCACCAGGTGCAGGCCCGAGGCCTCGGCCACCTCCTGCAGGGTCCGGGTCGCCTCCTCCCAGGTGTCGTCGTCGCCGACGGACTTGTCCGGGTTGCGGGTCGACAGCTCGAGGTAGAAGTCGTCGAGGCCGTAGTCCCCCAGCAGGCCCAGGACGAAGGTGAGCAGGTCGGTGAGCTCGTCCTTCATCTGCTCACGGGTGCAGAAGATGTGGGCGTCGTCCTGGGTGAAGCCGCGGGCCCGGGTCATGCCGTGGACCACGCCAGACTTCTCGTACCGGTAGACCGTGCCGAACTCGAACATCCGCAGCGGCAGCTCGCGGTAGGACCGGCCCCGGCTGCGGAAGATGAGGTCGTGCATCGGGCAGTTCATCGGCTTGAGGTAGTAGTCCTGCCCCTGCCGACGGACCTGCCCGTCCGCGCCGCGCTCCTCGTCCAGGTGCATGGGCGGGTACATGCCGTCGGCGTACCAGTCCAGGTGGCCCGAGGTCTCGAACAGCTGGGCCTTGGTGATGTGCGGGGAGTAGACGAAGTCGTAGCCCGCCTCCTCGTGCCGGCGCCGGGAGTAGTCCTCCATCTCGCGCCGGACGATGCCGCCCTTGGGGTGGAAGACCGCCAGGCCCGACCCGATCTCGTCGGGGAAGCTGAACAGGTCGAGCTCGGTGCCGAGGCGGCGGTGGTCGCGGCGCTCGGCCTCGGCGAGCCGCTCGGTGTAGGCGGTGAGCTCCTCCTTGGTCGGCCACGCGGTCCCGTAGACGCGCTGCAGCTGGGGGTTCGTCGAGGAGCCGCGCCAGTAGGCGGCGGCCGTGCGCATGAGCTTCCAGCCGTTGGCCAGCATCCGGGTGCTCGGCACGTGGGGCCCGCGGCACAGGTCCTTCCAGGCGACCTCGCCGCCTCGGCGGACGTTGTCGTAGATGGTCAGCTCGGCGCCGCCCACCTCGGCGTCGGCGCCCTCGGCCGCACCCGCGGCGTCGGGGCCCTTGAGACCGATGAGCTCGAGCTTGTACGGCTCGCCGGCGAGCTCGGCGCGCGCCTCGTCCTCGGTGACGACGCGGCGCCGGAAGGTCTGGCCCTCCTTGACGATGCGCTGCATCCCCTTCTCCAGCGCCTTGACGTCGTCCGGGGTGAACGGCACGTCGACGTCGAAGTCGTAGTAGAAGCCGTCACGCACGGGCGGGCCGATGCCGAGCCGGGCGTCGGGGCGCAGCTGCTGGACCGCCTGGGCCAGGACGTGGGCGGCGGAGTGGCGCAGCACGGCCAGGCCCTCGTCGGAGGACGAGGACACGGCCTCGACGGCCTCGCCGCCGGCCAGCGGGGAGTCCAGGTCGCGCAGGACGCCGTCCACCCGGGCGACCACGGTGTCGCGGGCCAGGACGCCGGCGGCCTCGAGCGCCTCCGAGGCCGGGGCCCCCGCGGCGACCTGCACCTCGGCGCCGTCGACCGTCACCGTCACCGTGGGGCCGGTGGGGGCCTCGGGCGGGGTGCTCTGGTCCGGTGCGGGGACGGTCTCGGTCATGGGCGCCACGGTAGTGGGGCCGCGGCGACCGGCAGGGACCGGCGAGGACCGGCGCCGCGCGGCGGCCCTCCCGAGGGGTGACCCGGTGCGACATGCGATCGACACAGGGTCGTCACGCCGGTGACGCACGGCGTGCCTAGGTTCGCGGCGACCCGCCCGTGACCTGAGAGGACCTCCGTGACCCGTCCCGCCACCCGCCGGCTCGGCACCGCTGCCGCCGCGCTCCTCACCACCGCCGCCCTGTCCGGCGGCGTCCTCACCGTCGACACCTCGGCCCTGCCCGCGCTCGTCGCGACCGCGCCCCGCGCCCCCGCGCTGGCCGCCGTCGACCTGGAGACCGCCACCGCGGCCGACCTGTCCGCCCTGCTGGCCACCCGCCGCGTCACCAGCCGCCAGCTGGTGGCCGCCTACACCGAGCGGATCGAGCTGCTCAACACCGACGGGCCCGGCATCAACGCCGTCCGCGCGCTCAACCCCGACGCCGTCGACGACGCGAGGGTGCTGGACCGCGAGCGCAGCCGGGGCGTCGTCCGCGGCCCGCTGCACGGGGTGCCCGTCCTCCTCAAGGACAACATCGACGTCGCCGGGATGCCGACGACCGCGGGCTCGATCGCCCTGGAGGACAGCTACCCCGCCACCGACGCGCCGCTGGTCACCGCCCTGGAGGAGGCGGGCGCGGTCGTGCTCGGCAAGACGAACCTCAGCGAGTACGCCAACTTCACCACCGCCGGCATGCCCAGCGGCTACAGCTCCCTCGGCGGGCAGGTGCTCAACCCCTACGACGCGAGCGTCACGCCGTCGGGGTCCAGCTCGGGCACCGGGGCCGGCATCGCCGTGGGGATGGCCCCGGTCGGCATCGGCACCGAGACCTCGGGCTCGATCCTCAGCCCGGCCCAGGCGAACTCGCTCGCGGCGGTCAAGCCGACGGTCGGCCTGGTGAGCCGCACCGGCATCATCCCGATCTCCGCGACCCAGGACACGGCCGGGCCGATGACCACGACGGTCACCGACGCCGCGCTGCTGCTGGACGCCATGGTGTCGGTGGACCCCGAGGACCCCGCGACCGCGGGCGCCGCGCCGTACGTCGACCTCGACTACGCCGCCGCACTGTCCGACACCTCGCTGCAGGGCGCGCGCCTCGGGCTGGTCGTCCCCGCGCCGACGACCCCGCCCACCCCGCTCAACCCGCTGCTTCAGGCGGCGGTCGACACCCTCACCGCCCAGGGCGCGACGCTCGTGCCCGTCACGGTGCCGGGCAGCCAGGCCCCCTCGATCCTCGTCGCGGAGTTCGAGCGCGACATCAACGCCTACCTGGCGCGGCTGCCCGAGGAGGCGCCGATGGACACCCTCAGCGACATCGTCGCCTTCAACCAGGGCCGGCCGGAGATGAAGTTCGGCCAGACGCTGCTGGTGGAGTCCGAGGCGGTCGACCTCACGGACCCGGCCACCCTCGCGGCCTACGAGGCGGCCCGCACCCAGGGGCTGACCGAGAGCCGCGCGAGCATCGACACGGTCCTGACCACCAACGACCTCGACGCCGTCGTGTCGCTGTCGGCCACCACCGGCGTGGCCGCCCGCGCCGGCTACCCGAGCGTGTCGGTGCCCGCGGGCTACGCCGCGGCGAACGGCCGGCCGGCCAACGTCACGTTCATGGGCACCGCCTTCGCCGAGGAGACGCTGCTGAGCCTGGCCTACGACTACGAGCAGGCCAGCCTGCTGCGCCGCCCGCCGTCCGAGGTCAACCCCACCCTGTTCCGCTGCCTCGAGCCCGAGGAGGAGCGCGACGACAGCTGCGCGCCCTGACCCCTCCCTCCGGGGCAGGGACGGCTCCGCCGACGGCGGGACCCACACCAGGTGGGTCCCGCCGTCCGGCGGCCCCGACGCGTCGTCAGCCCGGCGCCCTCAGGCCGGGTCGTCCCCCGCGACCGCGGCGAGCACGCCCTCGCCGTAGGTCGCGAGCTTGGTCTCGCCCACGCCGCTCACCCGGCCCAGCTCGGCCAGCGACGCGGGCGCGTCGAGGGCGACCTGCCGCAGCGTGGCGTCGTGGAAGATGACGTACGCGGGCACGCCGCGCTCCTTGGCGGCAGCGGCGCGCCAGGCGCGCAGCCGCTCGAACACCGTCTGCACCTCGGCCGGCAGGTCGGCGGCGGCCGAGGCGGACCGGCGGCTGCGGGAGGCGGGCCGGGGCTGCTCGCGCCGGAGCAGCACCTGCCGCTCGCCCCGCAGCACCTGCCCGCTGCCCTCGGTGAGCGCGAGCACGCCGTACTCCCCCTGCACCGCGAGCAGCCCCTGCGCGAGCAGCTGGCGCACGACCCCGCGCCAGCCGGCGTCGGTGAGCTCGGTGCCGATGCCGAAGGTGCTCAGCCCGTCGTGGCCCTGCTGGGTGACCTTGGGCGTCGTCTTCCCCAGCAGGATGTCGACCGACTGCCCGGCGCCGAAGGCCTGGCCCCGCTCGCGCTGCAGCCGCAGCACCGTGGACAGCAGCTTCTGCGCCGCGACGGTGCCGTCCCAGGTCTCCGGCGGCTCCAGGCAGGTGTCGCAGTTGCCGCAGGGCGCGGACTCCTCGTCGAAGTAGGCGAGCAGCTGGACCCGCCGGCAGGTCGCGGTCTCGCAGAGGGCGAGCATGGCGTCCAGGTGGGCGCCGAGCGCGCGGCGCCGGGCCAGGTCGCCGTCGGAGGTGTCGATCATGCGCCGCTGCTGGACGACGTCGTTGAGGCCGTACGCCAGCCAGGCCGTGGCGGGCAGCCCGTCCCGACCGGCCCGCCCGGTCTCCTGGTAGTAGCCCTCGACGGACTTGGGCAGGTCGAGGTGGGCGACGAAGCGGACGTCGGGCTTGTCGATGCCCATCCCGAAGGCGATGGTCGCGACCATGACGACGCCCTCCTCGCGGAGGAAGCGCTGCTGGTTCCGCAGCCGGACCGACGCGTCCAGGCCCGCGTGGTACGGCAGCGCCGTGATGCCCGCGGCCACGAGCTGGTCGGCGACCTTCTCCACCGACGCCCGCGACAGGCAGTAGACGATGCCGGCGTCGCCGGGGTGCTCGGTGCGCAGCAGCTCCAGCAGCTGGGTCTTCGGCTCGGCCTTGGGCACCACCCGGTAGCGGATGTTCGGCCGGTCGAAGCTGGCGACGAACTGCCGCGCCGAGCCCAGGTCGAGGCGCCGGACGATCTCCTCCCGGGTCTGCGTGGTCGCGGTCGCGGTGAGGGCGATGCGCGGCACGTCGGGCCAGCGCTCGTGGAGCACGGACAGCGCCAGGTAGTCCGGCCGGAAGTCGTGGCCCCACTGGGCGACGCAGTGCGCCTCGTCGATGGCGAACAGGCTGACCCGGCCGCGGTCGAGCAGCCGCTGGGCGCCCTGCCCGCGCAGCGCCTCCGGGGCCAGGTACAGCAGGTCGAGGTCGCCGGAGACGAACGCGTCCTCCACCTCCTGCCGCTCGTGCGGCAGCAGGGTGGAGTTGAGGAAGCCGGCCCGCACCCCGGCGGTCCGCAGCGCGTCGACCTGGTCCTGCATGAGGGCGATGAGCGGGGAGACGACGACGGCGGTGCCCTCCCGGACGAGCGCGGGCACCTGGTAGCAGAGCGACTTGCCGCCGCCGGTGGGCATGAGGACGAGCGCGTCACCGCCCCCGACCAGGTGCTCGACCACCTCGCGCTGCCCGGGCCGGAACTCGTCGTAGCCCCAGACCCGGCGCAGGGCCTCCAGGGCCTCGTCGACGTCGGCCGCGGGAGCGAGGTCGGTGGGCACGGGGCGAGCCTATGACGGCCGGCACCGCACGGGCTGCGGCCCGGGGGCCCCTGTGCACGAGGATGGCGGGATGGTCTACGGCGTCGCACCGGTGGGCGAGGAGCGGGCGGGGTACGGCTACCGCGGTCTGGTGGTCCGCGCCGGCGCGCAGGCGGTCCTCGAGCGAGCCCGCGCCCTCGGGTTCACCGGGTGGGTCGGCCCGCAGGAGGGGCCCGACGTCGTCGTGGTCGCCGCGGGCACGGGGCTGTTCGTCGCCGACGGCGGGCGCGACCTGGAGGACGTCGGCGCCGAGATGGCGCGGCTCGGCCCGACCCTGCTCGTCACCGTGGTGCGCGACCGGCTGCTCGCGCTCGTGCTGCTCCGGGAGGTGGGTGACGTCGAGGACGGCGGCGACGGCGTCGAGGCCCTCCGCTACCTCAGCGAGCCGTCGGTGCTCGACCCCGACGACGACGACCAGCCCCGCGGCGAGCACCACGCCGGGGCGATGGCGCGGGCGTTCGGCGTGCCGGGCGTGGCGGGCGAGCTGCGCGACGTGCTCGCCGAGGCCCTGGACCCGGAGCACTACATCGAGTCCGAGCGCCTCGGCCGGGTCCTCGCCCTGCTCGGCCTGCCCGGCTGGCTGGTGTCGAGCTGGACCCTGCCGCGCCCGATGTCCGTGGGGCCGGCACGGCTCACCCGGCTCCGCGCCGGCAAGACGGGCCCGGCCGGCGTGGTCGCGGGCTGGGCCGCCGCCCGGTCCCGGCGGGCCCGCCAGGTCGTCTCGCGACGCCCCGACGGGCCCCGCCCCGACGGCCTGGGGGCCGGCCCGGGCGACGACGTGCTGTGGTGAGCGGGCCGGACCGGCCTCAGGCCGGGACGGTCCCGGTGCGCGCGAGCTCGGAGAACCAGCGGGCGCTGTCCTTGGGCAGCCGCTCCTGGGTCTCGTAGTCGACCCGGACGATGCCGAAGCGCTTGGAGTACCCGTAGCCCCACTCGAAGTTGTCCAGCAGCGACCACACGAGGTACCCGCGCAGGTCGACGCCGCGCGCCAGCGCCCGGTGGCACGCCGTGACGTGGCGGCGCAGGTAGTCCACGCGCTCCACGTCGTGCACGGCGCGGCCGCCCGGCGCCGTGGGGTCCTCGACGACCTCGTCGGCGAAGGCCGCCCCGTTCTCGGTGACCATGAGCGGCAGGCCCGGGTACCGGGCGGCGAGGTCGACGAGCACCTCCTCGAGCCCGGCGGGCTCGATGTTCCACCCCATGTCGGTGTGCGGCCCCGGCTGCGGCAGGAACTCCACGTGGTCGGCGCCGGGCCACGGCGTGCCGCCCATGTCCTTGTGCCCGTCGGCCATGAGGCGCGGTCCCGTGCCGTCCCAGCGACGGACCCGGGTGGTCGCGTAGTAGTTGACGCCCAGCACGTCCAGGGGCTGCCGGACCGTCGCCGCGTCGCCGTCGCGGACGAACGACCAGTCGGTCAGCGCCGCCGTGGCCGCCACGACGTCCTCGGGGTAGCCGCCCTCGAGCAGCGGCTGGAGGAACACGCGGTTGGCGAGCCCGTCGACGAGCCGGACCGCGTCGGCGGCCCCCTCGCCCTCGCCCCGGAAGACGTGCATGTTGAGGGTGACCGAGTACTCCGGGGTGCCCGTCGACGCCGCCCGCAGCGCCTGCACCGCGAGCCCGTGGCCCAGGTTGAGGTGGTGGACGGCGGCCAGCGCCGCGGCCGGCTCGGTGCGCCCCGGCGCGTGCGCGCCCGAGCCGTAGCCGAGGTACGCCGAGCACCACGGCTCGTTCATCGTCGTCCAGGTGCCGACCCGGTCGCCCAGGGCGGTGCCGAGCAGCGCCGCGTAGTCCGCGAACGCCTCGGCGGTCGCGCGCACGGGCCAGCCGCCCTCGTCCTCCAGCGCCTGCGGCAGGTCCCAGTGGTACAGCGTCGCGACCGGGGTGATGCCGCGGGCGAGCAGCCCGTCGACGAGCCGGTCGTAGAACGCCAGGCCCTCGGGGTTGGCGGGCCCCCTGCCGGTCGGCTGCACCCGCGACCAGGCCACCGAGAAGCGGTAGGCGTGCAGCCCGAGCGAGGCCATGAGGTCGAGGTCCTGGTCGAGCCGGTGGTACTGGTCGGCGGCGACGTCCCCGGTGTCCCCGCCCCACACCTTGCCCGGCGTGCGGCTGAAGGTGTCCCAGATGCTGGGTCCCCGCCCGCCCTCGTGCGCGCCGCCCTCCACCTGGTAGGCGGCGGTGGCCGAGCCGAGCACGAAGCCCGGCGGGAGGACGAGCCCTCGCCCGCGGTAGTCGTCGTCCGGGCCGGTCCGGGAGACCGCGGCCAGGTCGACCGAGCGGCCGGGGCCGTCCGGGCCGCCGGGGTGCACGGCCTGGGCCGTGGGGGCGCTCATGCCTCGAGCCTGGCGGTGCCGGCGGTGGCAGGCACCTCGGCCCCGCCCACGAGGCGTGCCCGGAAGGCGACCGGCGGCTCGGCGGTGACGGTGGCGCCCGAGGCGTCGCGGGCGACCCGGAACGTCGTCACCGCGCCGGTGGTCGGGTGGGTGACGACCACCGCGCGGTCGCCCTCGCCGGGGTGGACGGTGACGAGCGCACCGTCGGCGTAGTCGTAGTCCGGGGTGTCGGAGCGGGAACCGGTGACGAGCACCGCCCCCTCGTGCACCCACAGCGGCGCGGAGTCGAAGCCGTGGCGTTCGGTACGCCAGCTGCCGCCCGTGACCACCTCGTCGGTGAGCAGGTTCGTCCAGCGCCCGGCCGGCAGGTAGTAGGTCACCTCGCCGTCGGCGGACATGACCGGGGCGACCAGCAGGTCCGGGCCGAGCATGTACTGCCGGTCCAGGTGGTCCACGGCGGGGTCGCCCGCGAACTCCAGCTGCATGGGCCGCATGAACGGCAGGCCGTGCTCGTGGGCGGCGAGGCCCACCTGGAACAGGTACGGCATGAGGCGGAGCTTGAGCGTGGTGAAGGTGCGGGCCACCTCGACCGCGGACTGCCCGGGCTCCTCGGTGCCGTCGTCGAACGCCCACGGCACGCGGTAGCTCTGGGAGCCGTGCAGCCGGGAGTGGCTCGACAGCAGCCCGAAGGCCAGCCAGCGCTTGAACACCGCCGGGTCGGGGTCGCCCTCGAAGCCGCCGATGTCGTGGCTCCAGAAGCCGAAGCCGCTCATCGCCAGGCTGAGGCCGCCGCGCAGGCTCTCGGCCATGGACTCGAAGGAGCTGGAGCTGTCGCCGCCCCAGTGCACGGGCAGGCGCTGGCCCCCGGCGGTCGCCGAGCGCGCGAACAGCACGGCCTCGCCCTCGCCGCGGACCTCCTGCAGCACGTCGAAGACGGCCTGGTTGTACAGCTGGGCGTACCAGTTGTGCATGACGCCGGGGTCGGTGCCGTCGTGCCAGACGACGTCGGTGGGCACCCGCTCGCCGAAGTCGGTCTTCACCGCGTCGACGCCCTGCGCCAGCAGGCCGCGGACCTTGTCCTGGTACCAGGCGGTCGCGTCCGGGTGGGTGAAGTCGACCAGGGCCATGCCGGCCTGCCACATGTCCCACTGCCAGGTGCTGCCGTCGGCGCGGCGGACCAGGTACCCCGCCTCGTGCGCCTCGTCGAACAGCGGCGACGCCTGCGCGATGTAGGGGTTCAGCCAGGCGCTCACCCGCAGGCCGCGCCCGTGCAGGCGGGCGAGCATGCCCTCGGGGTCCGGGAACGTGTCGGGGTCCCAGCGGAAGTCGGTCCAGCGGAACTCGCGCATCCAGAAGCAGTCGAAGTGGAACACCGACAGCGGCAGGTCCCGCTCGGCCATCCCGTCGATGAAGGCGTTGACCGTCTCCTCGTCGTAGTCGGTGGTGAACGACGTCGACAGCCACAGCCCGTAGCTCCAGGCCGGCACCCGCGCCGGGCGCCCGGTGAGGCGGGTGTAGCGCTGCAGCACCTCCCGGGGGGTGGGCCCGGCGACGACGAGGTACTCCAGGGTCTCCCCCGGCACGCTGAACTGGACCTGCTCGACGGCCTCGCTGCCCACCTCGAACGAGACGTGCTCGGGGTGGTTGACGAGGACGCCGTAGCCGCGGTTGGTGAGGTAGAACGGCACGTTCTTGTACGACTGCTCGCTGGACGTGCCGCCGTCGGCGTTCCACACGTCGACCGCCTGGCCGTTCTTCACCAGCGGGCCGAAGCGCTCGCCGAGGCCGTAGACGAGCTCGCCCACGCCGAGGGACAGCTGGGCGCGGACGTAGGAGCGGGCCGGCGCCAGGCCCGTGGTGCTCACCCCGGCGACGCCGGCGGGCTCGGCCGCGACGGGGGCACCGTCGTCCAGGCCCATCCACCCGACGGACTTCTCGCCGCTGCGGGTGAGGACGCGCCCGTCGTGCTCGAAGCGCAGGTCCCACGGCGCGCCGAGCCGGACCCGGGCGGTGAGGCCCCCGGTCTCCAGGACGCCCTCGCCCCCGTCCACCCAGGCGCTGCCGTGGCCCTTCTCGGCGCCGACCAGGTCGAAGCCGGGCGAGGCGGGCGTGCCGCGGTGGTGCTCGATCCGGACCCTGACCACGCCCTCGAGCGGGCTGGACAGGGTGACCGTGAGCACCGGCCGGTTGAGGGTGTCGCCGCGTCCGGCGATGACGCGGGTGGGTGCCTGGACGACCAGCCGGTCCCCGCCGGGGGCGTGGCGGGCCTCGACGTGGCGCGCCTCGCGGGCGAGCTGGGCGTCGACGCCCGGCCGGGTGTGCCAGAACCCGTCGGTGAACTTCACTTCACTGCTCCTGCCGTGATGCCCCGGGTGAGGGTGCGCTGGAAGACGAGGAAGAACACGAGCGTGGGGAGCAGCCCCAGCAGCGCGGAGGCCGACGTCGTCGTGACGTCCATGAGCCGGTCGCCCTGCAGGACCGTCACCGCGACCGGGACCGTCTGCACGTCGTTGCTGACGAGGAACGTCAGCGGGATGAGGAACTCGTTCCACGTCCAGATGAAGAAGAAGATGAGCAGCACCGACAGGGTCGGGCGCGAGATCGGGACGACGACGCGCAGGAGGATCTGCAGCCGGCTCGCCCCGTCCAGGGCCGCGGCCTCGAGCATCTCCTTGGGGAACGTGCCGTAGACGCTGGCCAGCAGGTAGGTGCCGAACGCGCTCTGGATGACGGTGAAGATGATGACCACCGACCAGATCGAGTTGTAGAGCCCGACCTCCTTGAACATGAAGTACAGCGGGTAGAGCAGCACCTCCTGCGGGAGCATGTTGGCCAGCAGGATGAGCAGGACGACCCAGGTCCGCCCCTTGATCCGCCCGATGCCGAGAGCGAAGGCGTTGAGCACCGACAGCGTGACGGCGAAGACCGCCACGAGCCCGGAGATGACGAAGCTGTTCCACAGCTTCTGCGGGAAGTCGACCCGCTCCCAGAAGGCGACGATGCCATCGGTGTAGAGCGCCGAGGGCAGCGACAGCGGGCCGCCGGTGCTGTAGTCCGCCGGGGACTTGAAGGAGTTGACGAGGATGAGCAGGAACGGCACGGCGATGAGCGCGCCGACGGCGACGGCGAGCGCGAGGGTCGCCCAGTCGCCGACGGTGCGGCGGGCCCGGCGCCGGGGGGCCGGGGTGCGCTCGCGGGGCGGGCCGCCCTGGGCGGGGACGAGGGTGCCTGGTGCGGTGGTGGGCTGCGCGGTCATCGGCCCTGCTCCTCTGCTCGTTCGAGCCTGGCCTGGACGAGGACGAACGCCACCGCGAGCACGGCGATGACGACGGTGAGCGCCGTGGCGATGGTCGCGCCGTAGCCCACCTGCTGGGACTGGAAGAACTCGCTGTAGGCGTAGTAGGCGGGGACGATCGTCGAGGTGCCGGGCCCCCCGCCGGTGAGGGCGTAGACCGGCCCGAACACCTTGAGCGCGGCGATCGCGCAGGTGAGGACCACGACGAAGATCTCCGGCCGGATGATGCTCACCGTGATGGCGCGGAAGCGCTGGAACCAGCCCGCGCCGTCCAGCTCGGCGGCCTCGTACAGCTCCGGGTCGACCCGCTGCAGCGCCGCCATGAAGATGACGACCGGGTAGCCGATCTGCACCCAGACGAGCACGACCATGATGCTGGGCAGCGCGGTGCGGGGGTCGCCGAGCCAGTTGGCCTGCAGGGCGTCCAGGCCGACGGCCCCGAGCACCGTGTTGAGCGCCCCGTTCTGCGGCCGCAGGATCCAGCCGATGACGATCGCGGCGATGACGCCGGGGAGGATCTGCGGCAGGTAGTACGTGGCCCGCAGGAAGCTCGCGACCCGGCCGCCGAACTTCTTGCCGACCAGGTCGAAGAGCATCGCCGCGAGCACGAGCCCCAGGCCGGTCGGGACGACGACCATCGCCACGACCATGGCCACGGAGTTGCGGAACGAGGTCCAGAACACGGTGTCGCCCGCGAGCTCTACCCAGTTGTCCAGGCCGACGAACTCCGGCGGGCGGATGCCGCGGTAGGACGTGAACGTCAGGTAGACGTTCCAGACCAGCGGCACCAGGACGACGAGGGTGAGCAGGGCGAGGCCCGGCACCAGGTAGACCCAGTAGGTGTGGCGGCGCTGGCCCGGGATGAGGCTCGGCCGGCCCGCCCGCCGGGGGGCGGCGGTGCGCCCCCCGGCGGACGGCGCGGTGGCACCTGTCGTGCCTGCTGCGCTGGTCGGCACGACGCTCAGCCCGTGATGTCCGCGACGCCGTCGGCGTACTGCTGGCCGAGCTGCTCGTTGACCTCGGCCGGGGTCAGGGTCCCGTTGAGCAGCTCCTGCAGGCCGGCGTTGAGGTCGTCGTAGAAGGTGGCGGTGGGCCAGTCGGGGTAGAACGCCAGGCCGTCGCGCTCGTTGAGGGTGTTGAAGTTCTCGATGAGCTCCTGCGACTTCTCGTCCTCGATGTCGGCGGGGTCCGCGGCGACGGGCACGCCGCCGTTGTTGCCGATCAGGGCCTGGATCTCCGGGCGCATGGTGATGTCGATGAACTGCGCGGCGAGCTCGGGGTTGCGGGCCTCGACCGGGATCACCCACATGTTGCCGGCAGACCCGGGGGACATCTCGGCGCCGGGGTACAGGAACGTGCCGAACTCGAAGCCCTCGATCTCGGTCGTGAACCGGTTGTGCCACCAGCTGCCCGAGTAGAACATCGGGTACTCGCCGTCGATGAACGCGACACCGGCGTCCTCGGCCGCCAGGCCGGTCGCGTCGGAGGAGATGTAGCCGGCGTCGGACCACGCCTTCACGGTCTCGGTGGCGTAGCTGATCTGCTCGCCGGTGAAGTCCACGTCGTCGGCGTACAGCTGGTAGCTGTCGACCCACTCGCGGTCGGCCTTGCTGAGGGCGAGCTGGTACCAGAGCTGCCCGAGCGGGTACTCCGAGGCGGCCTCCGCCAGCGGCGTGACGCCCGCGTCGGCGAACGTCTGCATCGCCACCTCGAGCTCCTCGGTGCTGGTCGGCACCTCGACGCCGTACTCGGCGAACATGTCCTCGTTGTAGTAGAACTCCACGAACTCGCCGTAGTTGGGGACGCCGTACCAGCTGCCGGAGCCCATGATCCCGGACTCGTCGTAGCGGGCCGTGGTCTGCAGGGCCGGCGCGAGCTGGGAGTCCCAGCCGTACTCCTCGACCGCGTCGTCGAGCGGGCTCAGCAGGCCCTGGCTCGCGAGCAGGCCGGCGGTGGCGTTGCCCTTGTTGTACTCGAGGATGTCGGGCGCCTCGTCGGAGTTGAGCACCTGGCTGGCGGTGGTGCGGATCTGCTCGAAGCTGCGCTCCTCGAACTCGACCGTGGCGCCGGTCTCCTCCTCGAAGGTGGCGATGGCCTCCTCCCAGGCGATGCCCATGGCGCTGGTGTCGGACTCGAAGTGCCACAGGCGCAGGGTGTCCCCCTCGCCCCCGGCCGCGGCGTCGTCGCCCCCGCCGCCGCACGCCGCGAGCGCGAGCGCCCCGACGACCAGGACGGTCGTGCCGATCTGCAGCCTGCTGTTCCTCATGGTGCCTACCTCCTCGTAGGTGGTGCGGTGGGTGGTGCGGTGGGTGGTTTGGTGGGTCTGGGTGCGCTCTCCACGCGGCGATCGTCGAAGCGTTTCGACGATGCGGCGACGCGGCCGGTCGTGCGCCGCTCACGGCGGCGGCCGGGTCCTGCGTCGACCGTGCGCCGGCGGGTGGACGACGGCGCTGCGCGGCGTCACGGCGGCGGCCCCACGGAGCCGTGCGCGACGTACGTCGGCTCGAGGAGCTCGACGACGGGCTCGACGCCCCCCGCGAGCTGCGCCATGACGAGCTCGACGGCGCGGTCGCAGCTGCGCTCGGGCACCAGCGGCACCACGTCCAGCGGCACGGGCAGGGCGGCGGTGTCGAACGTCGAGGCGACGGACACGACGGACACGTCGCCCGGCACGGCCAGGCCGCGCTCGCGGAGCAGGTCCAGCGCGGTGGTCTGGACCGACTCCTCGCAGTGCATGACGAGGCCCGTGCAGTCGCCGTCCGGGCCGAGCAGCTCGGTGACGGCCGCCCGCGCGGAGGCCGTGTCGCGCTCGGGCATGACGAAGCGCGCCTCGAGGCCGCGCTCCTGCGCCCGGGCGAGGAACGCGTCGCGCACCCGGGGCGGGAAGTTCGACCCCTGGACGTACACCGCGTGCGGGTGCCCGAGCAGGCCGACGACCCGGTGGCCGGCGTCGGCGAGGCGGTCGACGACCAGCCGTGCCGCGGCCTCGAAGTCCAGGTCGACGCACACCAGGCCATCGGTGTCGGCGGGGACGCCGACCACCACGGACGGCACGTCGAGGGTGCGGACGAGCGCGACCCGGTCGTCGTCGGTCGTCACGTCCAGCACGACGATGCCGTCGACGAGCCGGCTCGACGTCACCCTGCGCAGGCCGGCCGTGGCCTCCTCCTGGGTGAGGAGCAGCACGTCGTAGTCGTGGCGGCGGGCGGCGCCCGCCACGGCGAGCACGAACGCCATGTGGGCGGGCGCGTAGGTGTAGGAGCGCAGCGGTTCGGTGACGGCGAGGATGAAGGTCTGGCTGCCGGCGAGCATCCGGGCCCCGGCGTGCGGCCGGTAGCCGAGCTCGCGGACGGCGTCCTCCACCTTGCGGCGGGTGGTCTCGGTGATGCGCCGCTTGCCGCTGAGGGCGTACGACACGGTGCTGATCGACACCCCGGCGGCCCGGGCGACGTCGTGGATGCTCGTCATGCCAGACCTCCCTGTCCGGTGGCGAAGCGCTTCGACGATGCAGCGCGGCACGACCGTACGGCCGGCCTCCCGGCATGCGCAAGGGTTCCCGGCACATCCGTCGAAACGCTTCCGGCGACGCAGGCCCGGGGGGCGGCTCGCTCGTCGCGGACGGTACGGGCACCGGCAGCGAGAGCCGCCAGAGACGCTGGGACAGCAGAGCGGCCCCCCGGCGGGCGGAGGCCCGCCGGGGGCCCGGCTGTCGTGCAGGGTGGGCGGTACTGGACTCGAACCAGCGACCCCGTCGGTGTGAACGACGTGCTCTACCAACTGAGCTAACCGCCCGCGGCCGCAGCGCGACCGAGGAGCATCGTAGGGGATGCGCGGCCGGGCACGGGCACGGCCGGCCCTCCCCGACGCTCAGTCGACGCCGGGGACCCGGTCGAGCAGGTCGGCGGCCGGGGAGGGCACCCAGCCCGGGATGCCGGCCAGCAGCAGCGATACCCACCACGCCGCCGCGAGGCACACCGCCACGAGCAGGACGAGGCCGACCACGACGAGGGCGCGACGGGCCGGTGACATCGCGGCGTAGGCGCGGCGCGCCCTGACCAGGCGCACCCACAGCGCCGTCCTGGCCCGGTTGGCCCAGCGGAACTCCGTGGACAGGATCGCCAGCGCCAGGAACACCAGCGCCCAGCCCTGGCCGGGGCCGGGGATCGCGACCACGCCGACGACGAGCAGGAGCCCGCCGACGACGCCGACGCCGATCCGCCAGCCCACACGCCCGACGGTGGTGCGTCGCACCCGGGCGCGGACGGCGCGGGTGCGGGCCCTCAGGTGGCGCCACCAGCGCGGCGAGCGGCGCCCGGGCCGGGTCGCGGGGTCCCCCAGGACGGGGTCCTCCTCGACGTCCGGCGCCGTGCGCTCCACGGGGTCAGCGTAGGCGCGCGTGACGCAGGGTGCAGACCGCGGGCGAGCGGGTGGTCCGGGCTGCTCCGGACGGGTGACGAGGAGGACCGCACAGGGTTTGCCACCCCCGGTCACGGGGAACGTGACAGCACACGAGCTCGGCAGGCAGCGCCCGCCGACCGCCCAGAGGAGAACCCCGTGGTCGAGAAGCACAAGGTCGACGTCGACGTCGAGGTCACCCTCCGTCTGGTGGTCCCGGACGCCGGTCCCGTCCCCCTGCCCGTGTCGCTGCGCTACGTCGCCGCCGACCCGTACGCCGTGCGCGCCCTGTTCCGCGGCGGCGACGGCGAGACGTCCGTGGAGTGGGTGTTCGCCCGCGACCTGCTGCTCGAGGGCCTCGACCGCGCCACCGGCCTCGGCGACGTCCACGTCTGGCCCTCGCGCGGGGTCGACGGTGACATCGTCGTGCTGGCGCTGTCCTCCCCCGACGGCCGCGCCGTGCTGCACGCCGACGCCGACGACATGCGGCTGTTCGTCGACCGCACGCTCGAGGTCGTCCCCGCCGGCAGCGAGCCCCTCCACCTGGACGTCGACGACGTCGTGGCGCGCCTGACCGCCTGACGGTTTTGGCACCGGTCGGCCGCTGGGCTAGTCTGCTCCAGCACCGCACGGCCGCCCCTGGCGGCCATGCGGAGAATGCGGATGTGGCGCAGTGGTAGCGCATCACCTTGCCAAGGTGAGGGTCGCGGGTTCGAATCCCGTCATCCGCTCGGAGCCGTCCCGCACGGGTGGACGTCAGCCTGGGACGTCTGCACGTGGTGGAGTGGCCGAGAGGCGAGGCAACGGCCTGCAAAGCCGTGTACACGGGTTCGAATCCCGTCTCCACCTCTCCACAGCACCACCGCACCACCCGGGTGCATCCCGGACGCGTAGCTCAGTTGGTTAGAGCGCATCCCTGACACGGATGAGGTCGGAGGTTCGAGTCCTCTCGCGTCCACCCCGAGGCCCCCGCGGGGGCCTCTCGTCGTCCCGCACCGTCCGCGCCGACGAGGGAGCACGATGCAGCGTCGCGGCGAGGACCCGGACTTCGTCGAGGCGGTCGCCCGCGGCCTGGACGTCCTCACGGCCTTCGGGCCCGGCCGCCCGGCGATGTCGCTGAGCGAGGTCGCGACCGAGACGGGCCTGGCCCGGCCCACCGCCCGGCGGATCCTGCTCACCCTGCAGGCGCTCGGCTACGCCCGGTCCACCCCGCGCGGCTGGGAGCTCACGCCGCGCGTCCTCGACCTGGGCACGGCCTACGTCCAGGCGTCCGGGCTCTGGGAGCTCGCCCGGCCGCACATGGAGGCCCTGGTCGCGCGCACCGGGGAGTCCTGCTCCCTGGCCCAGCTCGACGGCTCCGACATCGTCTACGTCGCCCGCGTCGCCGTCCCCAAGATCATCGCCCTGCAGGTGTCGGTGGGGACCCGGTTCCCGGCGGTGCCCACGTCGCTGGGCAAGGTGCTGCTCGCCGCGCTCGACCCCGCGGACCTCGCCGGCGTGCTGGCCCAGCCCAGCCGGTCCGGCGTGCAGCAGCGCTGGCAGCCCTCCCCCGCCGAGCTCGACGCCGCGCTGCGCGAGGTGCGCGCGCAGGGCTGGGCGCTCACCGACGAGCAGCTCGCCCCGGGCATCCGCTCGGTGGCCGCACCGCTGCGCGACGGCGACGGGCGCGTTGTGGCCGCCGCCAACGTCACCGTCCACGCCGCGGAGACGTCGGTGGGGACGCTGCTGGGGGAGCACCTGCCGCTGCTGCTGCGCACCGCCGCGGACATCGGCGCAGACCTGGCCCGGGTGGGCGCGCTGCCCGTCTCGGGCGCCGACCGGGCCGCGCCGGCACTGCCCGCCCGCCCCTGACACGCGCTGCCGGACCGCTCGCGCACCGTCCGCCGTCCCGGAGGACTAGACCCGGCGCAGATGGGTAGTCCTCCTCCGGCCCCCACCGCTGGCAGGGCTCCTGAGACGTCCGACGAACCGGTCGGGACGACCGGGCGTGGACAATACGAGTCCCGGTCGGACGCCCGACCGGCGGCGCACGACGACAAGAGGATGCAGCAGTGATGGATGTGTGGCCCGGCAGCCCGTACCCCCTGGGGGCGACCTACGACGGGAGCGGCACCAACTTCGCCGTGTTCTCCGAGGTGGCGACCAAGGTCGAGCTGTGCCTGCTCGACGACGCCCGCCGCGAGCGCGAGCGGATCGAGATGCCCGAGGCCGACGGCTTCGTGCACCACGTATACCTGCCCGGCGTCCAGCCCGGCCAGCGCTACGGCTTCCGCGTGCACGGGCCGTACGACCCCTCGCGCGGCCTGCGCTGCAACCCCAGCAAGCTGCTGCTCGACCCGTACGCCAAGGCGATCGAGGGCATGGCCGACGGCGACGAGTCGCTGTACTCCTACCGCTTCGGCAAGGACGACAACCGGATCCAGCGCCTGGACTCCCGGCTGCACACGATGCACTCCGTCGTCGTCAACCCGTACTTCGACTGGGGCAACGACCGGCCGCCGCGCAAGCAGTACCACGAGACGGTCATCTACGAGGCCCACGTGCGCGGCATGACGCAGCAGCACCCCGGCATCCCCGAGTCCATCCGCGGCACCTACGCCGGCATGGCGCACCCGGTGATGATCGACTACCTGCGCGACCTGGGCGTGACCGCGGTCGAGCTCATGCCGGTGCACCAGTTCGTCCAGGACGGGCACCTGCAGGAGAAGGGGCTGCGCAACTACTGGGGCTACAACACCATCGGCTTCTTCGCGCCCCACAACGAGTACTCCGCCACCGGCCAGCGCGGCCAGCAGGTCCAGGAGTTCAAGGGCATGGTCAAGGCCCTGCACGAGGCAGGCATCGAGGTCATCCTCGACGTGGTCTACAACCACACCGCCGAGGGCAACGAGAAGGGCCCGACCCTGGCCTTCCGCGGCCTGGACAACCAGGCGTACTACCGCCTGGTCGAGGAGAACCCCAAGCACTACTACGACACCACCGGCACCGGGAACAGCCTGCTCATGCGGCACCCCCACGTGCTGCAGCTGATCATGGACTCGCTGCGCTACTGGGTGACCGAGATGCACGTCGACGGCTTCCGCTTCGACCTGGCCTCCACCCTGGCCCGGCAGTTCCACGAGGTCGACCGGCTGAGCGCGTTCTTCGACCTGGTCCAGCAGGACCCGGTCGTCAGCCAGGTCAAGCTCATCGCCGAGCCGTGGGACATCGGCGAGGGCGGCTACATGGTCGGCAACTTCCCGCCGCTGTGGACGGAGTGGAACGGCCGCTACCGCGACACCGTCCGCGACTTCTGGCGCGGCGAGGCCGGGTCGCTGGGCGAGTTCGCGGGCCGCATCACCGGCTCCTCGGACCTGTACGCGCACTCCGGCCGCAAGCCGATCGCGAGCATCAACTTCGTCACCGCGCACGACGGCTTCACGATGAACGACCTGGTGTCGTACAACGAGCGGCACAACGAGGCCAACCTCGAGGACGGCAACGACGGCGAGAGCCACAACCGCTCGTGGAACTGCGGCGTCGAGGGCCCGACCGACGACCCCGCGGTGCAGCAGCTCCGCGCCCAGCAGCACCGCAACTTCCTCGTCACGCTGCTGCTCAGCCAGGGCGTGCCGATGATCCTGCACGGCGACGAGCTCGCCCGGACCCAGGGCGGCAACAACAACGGCTACGCGCAGGACAGCCCCATCACGTGGATGGACTGGGACCTCGACGAGGACCAGGAGGTGCTGCTGGAGTTCACCCGCCGCCTGGTGGCCATGCGCAACGGCCACCCGGTGTTCCGCCGCCGCCGCTTCTTCACCGGCGCCGACGCCGCCGGGCCGGGTGCCGGCACCACGGACACCGTCGCGGACATCGCCTGGCTGACGCTGGCCGGGGACCGGATGAGCCCGCAGGACTGGGACAACGGCTACGCCCAGTCGGTCATGGTGTTCCTCAACGGCGACGCCATCGCCGAGCCGGACACCCGCGGCGAGCGGATCGTCGACGACAGCTTCCTGCTGCTGTTCAACGCCTCCCCGCAGGACCTCGACTTCTCGCTGCCCGGCCTGGAGTACGGCGAGCACTGGCACGTCGTCGTCGACACCGGCGACCCCGCCCACCTGCCGCCGCGGACGCACTCGTACACCTCGGGCGCGGCGGAGTCGAGCAGGCTGTCCAGCGGCCGCGACGCCGAGCGGCTGTCGCGGCTGGCCCCCGGGGACGCGCGCACCGTCGCGGCCCGCTCTGTCGTGGTGCTGCGCAGCGACAAGCGGACCCACGCGTGAGCGCCCCCGCGCCGGACCTGTCCGACGTGGCCGACCTGCCCGACGTGCCCGGTGCGGGGGTGGGCCGCCCGGTGCTGTCGACGTACCGGTTCCAGCTGCGGCCGGAGTTCGGCTTCGCGGACGCCCTCGCCGTCGTGGACCACCTCGCCGACCTCGGGGTGTCCCACGCCTACCTGTCGCCGGTGCTCACCGCGTCGCCGGGCAGCACCCACGGCTACGACGTGGTCGACCACTCCCGCATCAACCCCGAGCTCGGCGGGGAGGAGGGCCTCCGCGCCCTGGCCGACGCCCTGCACGCCCGCGGCCTCGGCGTCATCGCCGACGTGGTGCCCAACCACATGGCCGTGCCGAGCCCGCTGTGGCACAACCGCGCGATGTGGTCGGTGCTGCGCGACGGCCCCGGCTCCACGTTCGCCCGCTGGCTCGACGTGGACTGGACGGTGCCGCAGCGCGCGGTGCTCATGCCGGTCCTGGGCTCCCGGATCGGCGAGGTGCTCGACGCCGGCGAGCTCCGGCTGGCCCGCGAGGAGGTCCCGGTCGGCGAGGACGGCGCGGTCGTCACCGAGACGGTGCTGCGCTACTTCGACCACGTCCTCCCGGTCCGCGCCGGCACCGAGGACCTGCCGATGGCCGAGCTCGTCGACCAGCAGTGGTACCGGCTGGCCCACTGGCGGGTCGCGGACGAGGAGCTCAACTACCGCCGCTTCTTCGACGTCGACACCCTCGCCGCGGTCCGCGTCGAGGACGAGGCCGTGTTCGAGGCCACCCACCGGGTGCTGCTCGACCTGTTCTCCCAGGGCGTCCTGGACGGCTTCCGGATCGACCACCCGGACGGCCTCGCCGACCCGCGCGGCTACCTGCGCCGGCTCTCGGCCGCCCGCGGCCCCGCCGGGCAGGCGCCCTACGTCGTCGTGGAGAAGATCCTCGAGGGCGAGGAGGCGCTGCCCGCCGACTGGCCGTGCGACGGGACCACCGGCTACGAGACGCTGCGCCGGATCACCGGCGTGCTCGTCAACCCCTTCGCCGAGGCGCCGCTCACCCTGCTGCACCACGAGATCGGGACGAGCGCGGGTGCCGCGGTCGGCGACTACCACGAGCTCGTCGACACCGCGAAGCGCGAGGTCGTCCAGGGCGGGCAGTACGCCGAGGTCCACCGCCTCGTCGACCTGCTCGTCGACATCTGCGCCGACGACATCCACCTGCGCGACCACACCCGCCGCGCGCTGCACGACTCGGTCGTGGAGCTGCTCGTGGCCATGGAGCGCTACCGCGCCTACGTCGTGCCCGGCGAGGAGCCGGACGCCGAGGCCGTCGCCGTGCTGTCCGAGGCCGCGCACCGCGCGCGCGAGCGGCTGCCCGAGGACCGGCAGGCCACCCTCGACCTGGTCACGCACCTGGTCCTGGGCCGCGACCTGGTGGCCGGCTCGTCCGGCGCCCTCGCCGAGGGCTCGCAGGAGCAGGGCGGCGCGGACGGCCTCGCCCGCCGCCGCGAGCTCGTCGTCCGGTTCCAGCAGACCTGCGGCCCCGTCATGGCCAAGGGCGTGGAGGACACGGCGTTCTACCGCTGGCAGCGCTTCGTCGCGCTCAACGAGGTCGGCGGCGACCCCGCCCGCTTCGGCATCACGCCCGAGGAGCTGCACGCAGCCGCCGAGCGGACCGCGGCGACGTGGCCCTCGACCATGACGACGCTGTCCACGCACGACACCAAGCGCAGCGAGGACGCCCGGGCGCGGCTGCTCGCCGCGGTCGAGGACCCCGAGCGCTGGGTCGGCGCCGTCCGGGGCTGGCACGAGGCGGCCGCCCCGCTGCGGCAGGGCGACCTGGTCGACGGCGACACCGAGCTCCTGCTGTGGCAGACCCTGGTCGCGACCTGGCCCGTCACCGAGGAGCGCCTGGTCGGGTACCTGGAGAAGGCCACCCGCGAGGCCAAGCTGCACACCACGTGGACGAGCCCCGACGAGGCCTACGAGGGCGCCGTCACCGCGCTGGCCGCCGGGGTGCTCGCCGACCCCGACCTGTCCGGCGACGTGGCCTCCTTCGTCGAGGCGGTGCAGCCGTGGACCCGCGCGACGACGCTGGCGCAGAAGGCGCTCCAGCTCGTGCTGCCGGGCGTGCCCGACGTCTACCAGGGCACCGAGACGGTCGACCGCTCCCTCGTCGACCCGGACAACCGCCGGGCCGTCGACTACGAGGACCGCCGTGCCCGGCTGGCGCACCTCGACGGCGGCGGGGAGCCGCGCGACCTGGACGACGAGAAGCTGCTCGTCACCAGCCGCGCGCTGCGGCTGCGCCGTGACCTGCCCGCGGCCTTCGTCGGCCCCGACGCCGGCTACGAGCCGGTCGCCACGTCCACCGGCAACGCGTTCGCCCTCGGTCGCGGCCCGGTCGGCGCGCCCGAGGTCGTCCTCGTCGTCACGCGGCGCCCGGGCGAGCTCGACCGGCTCGGCGGCTGGGGCCGGCACACCGTGTCGCTGCCCGAGGGCCGCTGGGTCGACGTGCTCACCGGCACCGGCCACGAGGGCGGGGGCGTGCCCGCCTCCGACCTGCTCGACCGGCTCCCCGTCGCCCTGCTGCGGCGGGCGTGATGGCAGCACCGCGCCGCCCGGGCGCCCCGTCGCACCGTCTCGCCCGCCGCGGGGCGCTCTGGCAGGGTCGTCGCCGATGAGCCACACCTTCGCCGTCTGGGCGCCTGACGCCAGCACCGTCGACCTCGTCCTCGTCCGGGACGCCACCGGGCCCGAGGACGGCCAGCGCAGCCTGCGCCCCATGACCAAGGTCGACGGGGGCTGGTGGCGCCTGGCCGTCGGCGGCACCGGCCACGGGACGGACTACCTGTACTCCGTCGACGGCGGCGACCCCGCCCCGGACCCGCGCTCGTCCTGGCAGCCGTTCGGGGTCCACGGGCCGAGCCGGCTGTTCGACCCGTCCCTGCACTCCTGGGCCGACGACGGCTGGCGCGGCCGCGACGTCCGCGGCGCCCTGCACTACGAGCTGCACGTCGGCACCTTCACGCCCGAGGGCACGCTGGACGCGGCCGCCGGGATGCTCGACCACCTGGTGTCGGTGGGCGTCGAGGTCGTCGCGCTCATGCCCGTCGCGGCCTTCCCCGGCCGCTGGGGCTGGGGCTACGACGGCGTCCACCTGTTCGCCGTGCACGACCCGTACGGCGGCCCGGCCGCGCTGCAGCGGTTCGTCGACGCCTGCCACGCCCGCGGCCTCGCCGTGTCCCTCGACGTCGTCTACAACCACCTCGGGCCGGCAGGGAACTACACGTCGGTGTTCGGGCCCTACTTCACCGACGCCCACGAGACCCCGTGGGGCCAGGCGGTCAACCTCGACGCCGAGCACTCCGCGGAGGTCCGGCGCTGGATCTGCGACAACGCGCTGCGGTGGTTCCGCGACTTCCACGTCGACGCGCTGCGCCTGGACGCCGTCCACGCCCTCGTCGACGACTCCCCCCGCCACGTGCTCGCGCAGCTGGCCGAGGAGACCGCGGCGCTGTCCGACGGGCTGCACCGGCCGCTGTCGCTCGTCGCGGAGTCCGACCTCAACGACGCCGTCATGGTCACCCCGACCACCGACGGCGGCCTGGGGATGACGGCGCAGTGGGACGACGACGTCCACCACGCCCTGCACACGCTCATGACCGGCGAGCGGCAGGGCTACTACGCCGACTTCGGCAGCGCCGACGTGCTCCGGACGGTCTGGCGCGAGGCCTTCTGGCACGCAGGGCGGCACTCGACGTTCCGCGGCGAGGTGTGGGGCGCCCGCGTGCCGGCCGGCACGTCGGGCCACCGGTTCCTCGCCTACGCCTCCAACCACGACCAGATCGGCAACCGCGCGGTCGGCGACCGTCCGTCGGCGACGCTGTCGCCCGGGGAGCTGGCGGCCGAGCTGGCCCTGGTCCTCACCTCCCCATTCACGCCCATGCTCTTCATGGGCGAGGAGTGGGGCGCGACGACGCCGTTCCAGTTCTTCACCGACCACGGCGACCCCGAGCTGGGGCGCGCGGTGAGCGAGGGCCGTCGCCGGGAGTTCGCCGGCCACGGCTGGGACGCCGAGGACGTGCCCGACCCGCAGGACCCCGCCACGCGGGATGCCTCCGTGCTCCGCTGGGACGAGCCCGGCGAGCCCGTGCGGACCGGGCTGCTGGACTTCGTCCGCGACCTGGTGCGGCTGCGCGCAGCCGAGCCCGACCTGCGCGACGACGACCTCGGCGCGGTCGAGGTCGACGCCGGTCCGCCGGACGAGTCCCGCGTCGACGGCCGGCCCGAGTGGCTCGTCGTGCACCGGGGCGCCTGGCGCGTCGTCGTCGTGCTCGCCGACCGCGAGACCGAGGTGCCGCTGCACGGCCACGGCACCCTCGCCCGGCACTGGGGCCCGGCCCGCACGACCGGTCGCACCGTGGTGCTCGGCGGCCCCGGCGCGGCCCTGGTGCGTCTGCACGACTGACGCGTCCGCCGTCTGATTCGTCGCAACGGCACCCTGCGACGGTCTAGCCGGCACGACGGCACCCTGCGACGGGACAGCTCCGGCGCAGGGTGCCGTCGTGTCGGAACGGGGTGGTGGTGGCGCAGCCCACCCGCCCCGGCCCGGCCACGTCGCTCGCCCTGCGCGCACCGGTCGACCGGCACGGCCGCCCTGCTCGCCCTAGGCGGCCACCGACCCCGCCTCGCGGGCGAGCGCGGTCAGCCGGCTGAGCGCGCGCAGGTACTTCTTGCGGTAGCCGCCGCGCAGCATGGCCTCGTCGAAGAGCGCCGACAGCGGCTCTCCCCCGGCCGTGAGCGGCAGCGCGCGGTCGTACATCCGGTCGGCGAGCACCACCAGGCGCAGGGCGACGTTCTGGTCCGGCACCGGGGCCACGCCGGACCAGCCGACCTCGGTCACGCCGTCCAGCAGGGCGCCGTAGCGGCTCGGGTGCACCGTGGCCAGGTGCGCGCACAGGTCGGCGAAGTCGTCGACCGTGGCGCCCGGGCGCCCGGCGAGCGCCGCGAGGTCTGCGGGGGCGGCGGGCTCCGGGGTGGGGGGCGCACCGCGGTGGCGGTAGTCGTCGCCGTCCACGGTCACCACCTCGAACAGCCGCCCGAGCGCCTGGATCTCGCGCAGGAAGTCCTCGGCGGCGAACCGGTCGCTGCCGAGCGAGCCGGGCAGCGTGTTGGAGGTCGCGGCGAGCCGGGCCCCGGAGTCGGCGAGCTCGCGCAGCAGCCGGGCCATGAGCACCGTGTCGCCGGGGTCGTCGAGCTCGAACTCGTCGATGCAGACCAGGTCCGCGCCGCGCAGCGCGTCGACGGCGCCGCGGAAGCCGAGCGCCCCGGCCAGCTGGGTGTACTCCACGAACGTGCCGTAGTGCTTGCGCCCGGCGGCCTCGTGCCAGGCCGCCGCGAGCAGGTGGGTCTTGCCGACGCCGAACCCCCCGTCCAGGTACAGCCCCCGGGGCTCGGGGTCCTCCTGCACGCGCCCCAGCAGGCGCCCCAGGCCTCGGCGGGGGGCCGTCAAAGCACCGGCCGAAGAGAAGCGGCCGACGTGGTCGCGGGCCTCGATCTGGCTCGGCTGGGCGGGATCGGGCCGGTACGTGGACAGGCGGGCCTCGGAGAACCGGGGCGGCGGGACCAGGTCGTCGAGCAGCCGGGTCCGGTCCAGGGCGGGGTGCCGGTCGACGAGCCGGTCGGCCTGGGTGCGCACGGCCAGGAGGCTACGGGGCGGGGCGACACGCCCGGGGACCGGACGGGGAACGGGCACGGCACGCCGGGTGTTGGCACCCTCTGACAGGCGGGGAGCCCTGCCCCGACCGCCAGCCGCACGCCCGCCCCACCCTGAGGAGACCCCAGTGCCGACCGAGCACGACACCGACGCCAAGCTCGCCCCCTACGCCCACCCGGAGCGCCTGGTCACGACCGGGTGGCTGGCCGACCGGCTCGGCACCCCCGGCCTGGTGGTCGTGGAGTCCAGCGAGGACGTCCTGCTCTACGAGACCGGCCACATCGAGGGTGCCGTCAAGATCGACTGGCACACCGAGCTCAACGACCCGGTGACCCGCGACTACGTGGACGGCGAGGGCTTCGCGGCGCTCATGCGCGCCAAGGGCATCTCGCGCGAGGACACCGTCGTGCTGTACGGCGACAAGAACAACTGGTGGGCCGCCTACGCGCTGTGGGTGTTCACGCTGTTCGGCCACGAGGACGTCCGGCTGCTCGACGGCGGCCGCACCAAGTGGGAGGCCGAGGGCCGGGCGTACACGACCGACAAGCCGGCCGTCCCCGCCGTCGACTACCCCGTCGTCGAGCGCGACGACAGCAGCATCCGCGCCTTCCTGCCCGACGTGCTGCAGCACCTGGGCAAGCCGATGGTCGACGTCCGCTCCCCCGAGGAGTACACCGGCCAGCGGACCCACATGCCGGCCTACCCGGAGGAGGGCGCCCTGCGCGGCGGCCACATCCCGGGGGCGCAGTCGGTGCCGTGGGCCCGCGCGGTCGCCGAGGACGGCGGCTTCAAGTCCCGCGAGGAGCTCGAGGCGGTCTACACCGGCGAGAAGGGCCTGCAGCCCACCGACGACGTCGTCGCCTACTGCCGGATCGGGGAGCGCTCGAGCCACACCTGGTTCGTCCTCACCCACCTGCTGGGCTTCGAGAAGGTCCGCAACTACGACGGGTCGTGGACGGAGTGGGGCAACGCCGTGCGCGTCCCCATCGCCACGGGCGCCGAGCCGGGCCAGGCGTGAGCGACGGCACCCTGCCCGGTCGGTTCGACGCGGTCGTCGAGGACTTCGGCGCGCTCGAGCAGCAGGACCGCCTCGTCCTGCTCCTGGAGTTCGCCGACGGCCTGCCCGAGCTGCCGGAGCACCTGGCCTCCCACCGCGAGGTGATGGAGGTCGTCCCGGAGTGCCAGTCCCCCGTGTTCGTCCACGTCGAGGTCGAGGGGACCGGCCCACAGGCACCCGTCCACGTGTACCTGTCGGCGCCCCGCGAGGCACCGACGACGCGTGGGTTCGCGGCGATCCTCGCCGAGGGCATGACGGGCCTGGACGCCGCCGGGGTGCTCGCCGTGCCCGACGACGTGCCGCACCGCCTGGGCCTGGAGCGCGCGGTGAGCATGCTGCGCCTGCGCGGGATGTCCGGGATGCTCGGCCGGATCCAGCGGCAGGTTCGCGAGAAGGCCGCCGTCTAGGCGTGGAGGCCCTGCTCGGCGCCCCGACGGGCGTCCTGCCCGCAGCGCCGGACGAGGCGGCGCGGGCGCTCGCGGCCCGCTACGCCTACCCCTCATCCGTCGCGGAGGGGCGGCCGTGGGTGCGCGCCAACACGGCGACCAGCCTCGACGGCGCGGTGTCGGGCGCCGACGGCCGCTCGGCCTCGGTGAGCGGCACCGTGGACAAGCAGGTCTTCGGGGTGCTCCGCGGGCTGGCCGACGTCGTCCTGGTGGGTGCCGGGACCGCCCGGACCGAGGGCTACGGCCCCGTGCGGCCGCACCGGGTGCTCGGGCCGGAGCGCGCCCGGGCCGGTCGGCGCACCGCCGCCGTGCTCGTGCAGGTCACCCGCTCGGGCCGCGTCGAGGCCGGCCGCGGGATGTTCGACGAGCCGGGTGCCGCGCTGGTCGCGGTGCCGGGCGGCGACGAGGCCGCCCGTGCGCGGGCGGTCGGCACCGCGGGCGAGGACCGGGTGCTGGTGTGCGGCGGGGGCGACCACGGGGGTACAGACCGCGGTGGCACGGACCACGGCGGCGTCGACCTGGCCGACCTGCTCGACCGGCTCGCCCGGCGCGGTCTCACCCGGGTGCTCTGCGAGGGGGGACCCGAGCTGCTCGGCGCCCTCGCGGCGGCGGACCTGCTCGACGAGCTCTGCCTGACGACGAGCCCCGTGCTCGTGGCGGGCGACGGTGCGCGCGCCGTCACCGGTGCCGCGGGGGACCCGCGCGGCTTCTCGCTGGCCGGGCTGCTGCACGCCGAGGGGACCCTGCTCGCCCGCTGGGTGCGCGACCGGGGCACGGTGCCCGACGAACAGGACGCCTAGCGCGCCTGGCGGGCCGGGCTGTCCGGGGTCGCCGCTACGGTCCCCGCCATGCTGGACCACGTAGGGATCCCCGCCGCCGACGTCGAGGCCTCGGCGGCGTTCTACCTCGCGCTCATGGCGCCCGCGGGCTGGCGCGAGGCCACCCGCATCCCCACGCCCGGCGGCCCGGTGCTGGGCCTGGCCGCGGGCGACGGGCCGCCGGACTTCTGGCTGAGCCCCACCGCCGGCCCGCTCGCGGGCGAGCTCCACCTGGCGTTCGTCGTCGCCGACCGTGCCGTGGTGGACGCGGTCCACGGTGCCGCGGTGACGCTCGGGGCCGAGGTGCTGCACGCCCCCCGGGAGTGGCCCGAGTACCACCCCGGCTACTACGCCGTGTTCGTGCGCGACCCGGACGGGCACAACGTCGAGGCGGTCGTCCACAGCTGACCCGCCCCCGGCAGCCGGCTCAGGAAGGCGTCGGACCGTCCCCCGCGGCGGCCGGCAGCTGCGACCCCAGCTCGGCGCGCAGGTAGTCCTCGACCACCTGCTCCCAGCGGACGGGGTCGACGTTCCACTCCTGGCAGTGCCGCGCGCCCCGGAACGGCACGTGCGTGACGAGGTCCGGCCGTGCCTGGGCGAGCCTGCGGGTGGGACCCGAGGGCACGAACTCGTCGTCGTCGGAGTGGACGACGAGCATGCGGTGGCGCAGCTCGTTGGCCCGCGCCACCCAGTCGAAGCGGTCGAGCTCGACCGGGCCCTCGACCCCGAAGAGCCGGTCGGCCTGCTTGCGGCCGAGCAGCTCCACGCCCAGCCGCGCCACCCACACCGGCACCCGGTTGACGCGGGCCTGGTGGTCGAGGACGTCGGCCCACGACACGACGGGCGCGTCGAGGACGACCGCCCGGACCACGTGCAGCAGGCGGGAGCGGGACAGCAGCTGCAGGACGATCGCGCCGCCCATCGACCAGCCGACGAGGACGACCCCGCTGGCGCCGCGGCGCAGCGCGAGCCGCACGGCGTGCTCGATGTCCGCCCACTCGGTGTCGCCGAGGTGGTAGCGGCCGCCGGGCAGGGCCGGGGCGTCGGCGTCGTTGCGGTAGCTGGGGACCACCGCCGGCAGGCCCAGGCGCTGGAGCACGGGCAGCGCGCGCAGGCACTCCTCGCGGGTGGCGCCGCGGCCGTGGACGAGGACGGCCCAGACGTCCGATGCGGGCGCTCCCTCGGGCGGCGGCACGACCCAGGCGGGCAGCGGGCCGACCTCGCCGTCGAGGACGACGTCCTCGTGGGGCAGGCCGAGCGCCGACGTCGGGTCGCCGGCGTAGTAGGACGGGCTCCACCGGGCGGGGCCCACCTTCATGGGGCCGTCGACCTCGACGAGCTCCCGGGTGACCGTGGGCCCGTCGGCGCGCAGCACCTCGCCGAGCCGGGCGTGGCTGAGGCCGCCGTGCAGGCGCAGGCCGTAGCGGCCGCGCGCGACGGTCTCGTCCGTCGCCCGCAGCGTCACGGTGCCGGGGCCGACGCTGAGCACCTCGGTGTCGTCGGGCCGCACCCGGTCCGGCGTGAGCACGCGCCGGACGAAGTACGCGGCCACGGCGCTGACGAGCGCGGAGAACAGCAGCCCCGCCCCGAGAGCCGTCCCCCCGACGACGAGCACCGTGGCCAGCCGGCCGTGGCGCAGACCCCTGCGCACGCGCCGGGGCCCGTCGTCGGCGGAGTCTACCGGGGCCGGGGGCGTCGCCTGCCCGGACGGGGCCGACAGGGTCACGGCGGGCGGGGCGGCGGGACCGGCGGGGAGGACGGCGGCCCGTCGACGGCGGAGGCTCGGCACCCGGCGAGTCTGGCAGCCGGCGCCCACGGCCGTCGCGCGGTGGCCGGCCGCGCCGGAACAGCCCGCGCGGGGACCACGTTGGCCCCGGTGGGCGCGCCGGACCCACGGCGCCCCGGGAGGAGATCTCATGTTCGGTCGACGCGACAGCACCACCCCCACCAGCTCGCACGAGGGCACCGGCACGACGGACGGGCCCGGCGCCGGTCGCTACCCCGCCGCCCGCACCGACGAGGAGTGGCGCGCCACCCTGTCGCCGCAGGAGTACCAGGTGCTCCGGCTCGCGGGCACGGAGCGCGCCTACACCGGCGAGTACACCGACAACCACGAGGTCGGCGTCTACTCCTGCCGCGCCTGCGGCACCGAGCTGTTCCGCAGCGAGCAGAAGTTCGACAGCCACTGCGGCTGGCCGTCCTTCTACTCCGCCCTGGCCGGCGACCGGGTCGAGGAGATCGAGGACCGGTCCTTCGGGTCCGTCCGCACCGAGGTCCGCTGCGCGGCGTGCGGCTCCCACATGGGCCACGTCTTCGCCGGCGAGGGATACGGCACCCCGACCGACCTGCGCTACTGCATCAACTCGATCAGCATGCGCTTCGAGCCGGCCGCGCCCGGGGCGTAGCCGGTCAGTACCGGAAGCGCCCCACCTGGGCGCTGAGCCCGGCGGCGGTGCGGGTGAGCTCGTCCACGGCGGCCCGGGTGTCCCGGGCCGCCTGGTCGGTGCCCTCGGCCGCCTCGGCCACGGCGACGATGCTCGCGGCGATGTCGCTGGTGCCGCCGGCGGCCTGGGCGACACCGCGCGACATCCCCGCCGTCGTGGCCGTCTGCTCCTCCACCGCCGACGTGATCGACAGCTGCAGGTCGTGGATCGAGGCGATGATCGCCGACAGCCGGCTCATCTCCCCCACGGCGCCCGTGGTGCCGGACTGGATGGAGTCCACGCGGCGGGCGATGTCCTCGGTGGCGCGGCCGGTCTCCTGGGCGAGCTCCTTGACCTCGGTGGCGACGACGGCGAAGCCCTTGCCCGCCTCCCCCGCGCGCGCCGCCTCGATGGTGGCGTTGAGTGCCAGCAGGTTGGTCTGCTCGGCGATCGACGTGATGGCCTTGACGACGCTGCCGATCTCGGTGCTCGAGGTGCCGAGCGCCGCCATGGTGGCGTCGGCCGCGGCGACCACGGCGACGGCGCCGGCCACGACCCGGGCGGCCTCGCCTGCCGCCTGGGCGATCTCGCGGATCGACGCGCCCATCTCCTCCGAGCCGGCGGCGACGGTGCGCACGTCGCCCGAGACCCGCTCGGCGGTCGCGGACACGACGGCGGCCTGCTCCGACGACCGGTGCGCGCCGGCCGCGATCTGCTCCGAGGACCGGCTGAGCTGCTCGGCGGCGGCGGCCACGGCGGTCGCGCTGGCCGCGACGCCGGACACGACCGAGCGGACCTGCCCGGTGGCCCGGTCCAGGCCCTGGGCGACGGCCCCGACCTCGTCGCGCGAGGTGAGGCCGGTGCTGACGGTGAGGTCGCCCCCGGCCAGTGCCTGCACGGCGTCGACGAGGCGGCCCAGCGGCCGGGTCACGGAGCGGACGACCACGACGGCCAGCAGGACGAGGAGCGCGACCGCGCCGACCGCGACCCCGGCGACGACCGCCTCGGCGGTGCGCCGCTGGGCGGCGGAGCGCTCCTCCGCGGCGACGGCCTGCGCGGCGACGGTGTCGCTGACGACGGGCAGCGCCTCCTCCAGGGCCTCGAAGGCGGTGAGGAACTGCGGGTAGGCGTCGCGGGCCGCGTCGGGGTCACGCTCCACGACGGCGGCGATGTCGGCCGCGGCGACGAGGTAGTCCTCGACGGCGGGGCCGACCGAGGTGACGGCGGCCTCCGCCTCCTCGCCCAGCCCGGCGGCGGCGACGGCGTCGAGCCGGGCGCGCAGGGTCTCGGAGTGCTCGGCCAGGTCGGCGGCGGCGGCGTACCGCTCCTGCCCGCCGTCGGCCAGCAGCGCCGACAGGACGTCCGCCCGGACCGCGTCGTGCATCATGTCGGCCTCGAGCGCGGCGCGCGTCGCCCCTGAGGCCGCGAGCAGGTCCTCGGCGCTGGCACCGGTGCCCTCCAGCCCGTGCAGGCCCACCCCGGCCGTGGCGGCGAGCGCGGCGGTGGCCACGAGGACCACGGCGCCCATCCGGGTGGCGAGGCGCCGGTCGGCCAGCCATGCGCCGGCACGCGGCGGGCGTCCCCCGGTCGCGTGGCCGTCGACGGTCGCGGCGGGGACGGGCGGGCTGGGGGCCATGGGGACTCCTGGGCGGCGGCACGGCGGTGTCGCGGCCGCGGTCGGCCGTGCCCCGGGCATCGGCACGCCGGCACCCGACCTTGACGGCGGCACGCCACCCGCCGCCTAGCCTTGCCCGTCGTGGAGCAGGAGACCGCCCGGGCGCGGTGGGACGAGCTGGACGTGCGCACGGCCTACGAGCTGCTGCGGCTGCGCAGCGACGTGTTCGTCGTCGAGCAGGAGTGCGCCTACCCGGACCTGGACGGGCGCGACACGGAGCCGACGACCGAGCACCGCTGGGTGCACGAGCCGGGCCGCCCGGGGGCGGTGCTCGCCTACCTGCGCGTGCTCGCCGACCCGGCGGGCCTGCGGGTGGGCCGGGTGGTCACCGCGCCCGCCGCCCGGGGCCGCGGGCTGGCGGGGGTGCTGGTGGGCCAGGTCGTCGCCGACCACGGCGCGTCGGCCACCGTCGTGCTGGACGCGCAGAGCCACCTGGCGGGCTGGTACGGCCGCCACGGCTTCGTCCGGGACGGGGAGGACTTCGTCGAGGACGGGATCCCCCACACCCCGATGGCCCGCCCGGCCGGCTGAGCCGCCGGCCGGCAGGCTGCTGACCCACAGGGCAGAGGCCTCAGGGCAGCTGCTCGACCAGCCGGGCGAGCTCGACGCGGGGACCGGTGTAGAACGGCAGCTCCTCGCGGACGTGGCGGCGGGCCTCGGTGTTCCGCAGGTCGCGCATGAGGTCGACGATCCGGTGCAGCTCGTCGGCCTCGAAGGCCAGCAGCCACTCGTAGTCGCCGAGCGCGAACGCCGAAACGGTGTTGGCGCGGACGTCGGGGTACGGCCGGGCCGCGCGGCCGTGGTCGACGAGCATGGTCCGGCGCTCGTCCGCCGGCAGCAGGTACCACTCGTAGCTGCGGACGAACGGGTACACGCAGCAGTAGCCTCGCGGCTCCTCCCCCGCCATGAACGCCGGCACGTGGCCCCGGTTGAACTCCGCGGGCCGGTGCAGGCCCATGACCGACCACACCGGCGTCAGATGCGAGCCGAGCCGGCTGCGCCGCAGCGCGTGGTAGGCCGCCTGGACGGTCTCCACGGCGGGCGCGTGCCACCACACCATGAGGTCGGCGTCGGCCGTCATGCCGCCCAGGTCGTACCAGCCGCGGACGACGAGGTCGCCGTCGGCCGCCAGGGGCGCGAGCGCGGCCTCGACCTCGGCGACCAGCGCGGCACGGTCGCCGCTGCCGAGCGTCTCGCTGGCCGCGAACACCGACCAGGCGGTGTAGCGGACGGTCGCGTTGATCTCGTCGGTGGGGGTGGGGACCCCGGCGGCGTCGTGGTGGTGGGCGCTCATGCCCCCCATCCTGCCGCGAGCAGCCGGCGCACCTCCGACCGGGCCGAGGCCACGCACGCGGGCACCCCGACGCCGTCGAGGAAGGCCCCGGTCACCGCGAGGCCGGGGACCGCGGCGACCGCGGCCCGCACCCGGGCGACCCGGGCGAGGTGCCCGGGGGCGTACTGCGGCAGCGCCCCGCCCCACCGGGCCACGGCCGCGGGTGCCGCGGCCAG
>NZ_JBBEOI010000016.1 GCF_037860755.1 Aquipuribacter hungaricus
ACTTCGGCCAGCGCCTGCCTCGTGGCGACCCGCTCGGCCTCCTGGCGCTCCCGCTCGACCGCCCCCGCGAGGGCCTCGCCGGCGGAGGCCAGCAGGTCCTGGCGGGCGGTGAGCGCGGCCTCCGCGTCGCGCTGGCGGAGCTCGCCCTCGGTCTCGAGACCGGCGCGCAGACGGCGGAGCTCCTGCACCTGGGCGGAGGAGGCGACGGCGACGTCGACCCGTCCGCGGGCCCGGTCGACGGTGGCGGCGTCGGAGTCCAGGACGGCCCGCGCGGTCTGGAAGCCGGACGCGGCGTCGGCGAAGCCGGACCCGGTCGTGGCGAGGGCGGTCCAGGCCAGCTCGACCGTGCCGCCGGTCCGGTAGAGCGCGCGGACGCGGCGGGTGGCGGCGGCGCGGTCGGCGCGCAGCCCGCGGCCGGCGTCGTCGAGGGAGACCTGCGCCTGCACCTCCTGGACGCTGAGCGCGTCGAGCTCGGCGCTGACCACGTCCCAGTCCTCGCGGGCGACCTCGACCCGTACGTCGAGCTCGTCGACCTGCGCCGCGAGGGCGTCGACCTGAGCCCGCAGGACCTCGCTGCTCACCGCAGGGTCCACGGCGGGCGGGGTACCCGGGGGCGGGGTGCCCGGTGGCGGGTCGGGGGCGACCGGCGGGGCCATGACGGCAGGTGCAGCGAGGAGAGCGGGCGCGGCCGGTGCGGCGGCCCACTCGGAGGCCGCACCCAGGACGACGACGGCGGCGAGCAGTGCGCCGCCGGCAGCCCGCAGGCGTCGGCGCAGGTCAGGGAGCAGGCTCGCCCAGCCCACGCCGTGCCCGTCGGTGGGCACGGTCAGCCGGCGCCCGCTGCCCGGCACGTGGTGCAGCCTCAGCGTGGGTACCCGCACGAGGAGATGCACGACTCCGGATCGGCCGCTTCGCGCGCTGTCTTGAGACCCCGCACCCGGTCAGGCCTGGTGCGCCCGGACCGTCCGGCGTGAGAGCCGGGTCCCGGCCGGCCGGCCCGTATCAGTCGCCGCCGCCACCACTCCTCGTAGGTGCAGTCGTAGAGCCGCCACGCCAACGCGATAGGAGTTCTGCCATGCCCCAGCCATTCATCGACGAACGGTTCACGTTCACCCAGCCCGACGGCACGCAGCTCGAGGTGGTGGGGACCGGTAACCAGTTCGAGGCGGTCTTCGAGACGCCCGACGGGTACACGGTCGTCAAGGAGCCGTCCTCCGGCTTCTACCAGTACGCCCAGCTCTCGGCCGACGCCGCCCGGCTCGAGCCGAGCGGCGAGGTGGCCGCCGACGGGGCGGTCGCGCCCGTCGAGCGCCGGCACCTGCGCACGGCCCCGACAGGGGCCCGGGCGCGTGCCCGGACCACCTTCCCCGGGGACGAGCGCCCCCGGTGGGAGACCCGCAGCCGGCAGCACGTGGCCCGGACGGCCGCGGCCGGCCCGTTCCTCGCCGACGCCCCCGCCCCCGCGGTGCCGAGCGGGGACGTGAGCGGCCTCTGCCTGCTCATCCAGTTCCCCGACGTCGCCGGGACCATCACCCGGCAGCAGGTCGACGACTTCTGCAACCAGCCCGGCTACACCGGGTTCGGCAACAACGGATCCGTGCGCGACTACTTCGTCGCCGCGTCCCAGAACCGCCTGCGCTACACGAACGTCGTCACGGCGTACCACACGGCGGCCCACGACCGCCGCCACTACACCGACCCCGCCATCCCGTACGGCCAGCGGGCACAGGAGCTCATCCACGAGGCGCTGGCGGGCCTGACCGCCGGCGGGTTCGACTTCTCCGGCCTCACCGCCGACCCCGCGGGCAACGTCTACGCCCTCAACGTGTTCTACGCGGGGAACCGGGTCAACAACTGGTCCGAGGGGCTCTGGCCCCACGCCTGGACGCTGGGCACCCAGTTCGACATCGGCGGCGGGCGCCGTATGGCCGACTACCAGATCACCGACATCGGCACACAGCTGACGCTGCGCACCTTCTGCCACGAGAACGGGCACATGGTGTGCGACTTCCCGGACCTCTACGACTACGGCAGCGACTCCGCAGGCGTCGGCCACTACTGCCTGATGTGCTTCGGCGGCGACGACCGCAACCCGGTGGACATCAACGCCGCCCTGAAGCACCAGGCGGGCTGGACCACCACGCTGCGGACCGCGACGGCCGGGGCGACGTACCGTCTGGCCGCCGGCGCGAACGACTTCCTCATCCACCAGCGCAGCCCGCAGGAGTACTTCATCTGCGAGAACCGCAACCAGGCCGGGCGTGACGCGTCCATCCCCGACTCGGGGCTGGCGATCTGGCACTACGAGGCCGGCGGCAGCAACAGCAACCAGCAGATGACCGCGGCGTCGCACTACCTCATCTCCCTGGAGCAGTCGGACGGTGCCTTCCAGATGGAGAAGAACCTCAACGCCGGCGACGCCAGCGACCTCTACGCCGGGCCCGGGCCCGCGCGCTTCGACGGCTCGTCGACCCCCAGCTCGCACTGGTGGGACGGCTCGCCGTCCGGGTTCGACGTGGCGTCGGTGTCGGCTCCCGGCGCGGAGATCGACGTCACGGCCGGCGCGAACCTGCGGCTCGTGGTGAACAACTTCGGCCACGACGCCGGAGGCTGGCGGGTCGACATGCACCCGCGGGTCCTGGCCGACGTCACCGGGGAGGGCCGCGCCGACATCGTCGGCTTCGGCAACGCCGGCGCGTACGTGTCACGGTCGCGGGCCGACGGGTCGTTCTCGTCCCTGGTCCTGGGGGTCACCAACTTCGGATACACCGCCGGCGGGTGGCGGGTGGACAGGCACCCCCGGTTCCTCGCCGACACCACCGGCGACGGACGTGCCGACATCGTCGGCTTCGGCTCTGCCGGGGTGTACGTGTCCACGTCCAACGGTGACGGCACCTTCGCGCCGCCGGTGCTGCGGGTCGCCAACTTCGGCTACGACGCCGGAGGGTGGCGGGTCGACATGCACCCGCGGGTCCTGGCCGACGTCAGCGGCGAGGGCCGGGCGGACATCGTCGGTTTCGGCAACGCCGGCGCCTACGTGTCCAGGGCGAACGGCGACGGCACGTTCTCCCCCCTGGTCCTGGGTGTGGCGAACTTCGGGTACGTCGCGGGCGGGTGGCGGGTCGACAGGCACCCCCGGTTCCTCGCCGACACCACCGGCGACGGACGGGCGGACATCGTCGGCTTCGGCAACGCCGGGGTCTACGTCTCCCGGTCCAACGGTGACGGCACGTTCACCCCGCCGGTGCTCGTGGTGAACAACTTCGGCTACGACGCAGGCGGGTGGCGGGTGGACAGGCACCCGCGGTTCCTCGCCGACGTCACCGGCGACGGCCGAGCGGACATCGTGGGCTTCGGTAACGCCGGGGCGTACGTGTCCCTCGCCAACGGGGACGGCACCTTCACGGCGCCCGTCCTCGGGGTGGGCAGCTACGGGTACGACGCCGGCGGCTGGCGGACCGACCTGCACCCGCGGGTCATGGCCGACACCACCGGGGACGGACGCGCGGACATCGTCGGCTTCGGCTACGCGGGGGTGTACGTGTCCACGTCCAACGGCGACGGCACCTTCGCGCCACCGCAGCTGGTCGTGGCCAACCTCGGTCACACCGCAGGCGGCTGGCGGGTGGACAAGCACCCCCGGCTCCTCGCCGACACCACCGGCGACGGCCGTGCCGACATCATCGGCTTCGGCAACGCCGGGGCCTACGCCTACACCTGGTCGGCACCCGTCTCCCCCGCCTCCGACGGCACGTCGGGGGCCCGCACCGGCACGCACGACCGTCTGCCGGGTCCTCGTACGGACGCTGCCGAGGAGGACGCCCGCAGGCTCGTCGGCCGTCCGCAGCAGTAGCCCGTAGCCGACGACGGGCGGCCGGGCGACGGGACCCGTACCCAGCCAGGTCGGTGGCTCTCCGGCACCAGCTCCTCGAGCAGCCCGACCAGCTGCTCGAGGAGCTCTGTCGTCCCGTCGCCCGACGCGGACCGGGCCGACCAGGAGGGCACCCGGGCAGCGCCCGGACGCGGACCACAGACGCTGACCTGCACTGATGTCCTGTAGGGCAGGTGGGGCTTGAACCCACGACCGACGGATTATGAGTCCGCTGCTCTGACCGACTGAGCTACTGCCCCTCCACCGGCGGCAGGGCCTCCGGCTGGCGCCAACCTACCCGCCGGGCGGATGCTGTGAGCCCTGTCACACCCCGATCGCGTGTGCTGCCCCTACCCAGCGGTAACCCCACAGGGGAACACCCACGTCTACGGAGGGTTCCACGATGGCTTCCCAGAAGTCCATGATCATCTCTGAGCTCCGCGCCCTGCTCCGCCTGACCGAGACCGAGATCCAGGTCGCCGAGACCCGGCGGGCGCAGGCCCGGACCGACGCCGTCCGCAGCGAGCTCAGCCAGAACGCCGACAACGGCCGGCTGCGCGCCACCGCGATCGCCACGCTCCTGCGCGAGGAGGGCGGCGTGCCGGACGTCGTCAGCTCCGCCGCCGGCCGGGTCGCCGCTGTCGCGAAGTCCAACCTCGAGCAGGGCCAGCCGTTCACCGAGGCCCTGCTCGGCGACCTCGCGCTGGAGCACCAGCTACAGGACCGCGCCCGGCTGCTCAAGGCGCTCGGCAGCGCCGCCGGCCGCCAGCCCGTCGTGGACCTCGCCGACCGTCTCGTCGAGGCGCACGGCGCGACCGTCGAGTGGCTGACCGTCGTGCTCGCCGAGGTCGCGCTCGGCGGGCCGGCGGCCCTCAAGCCCACCCCGGTGCAGGTGGTCGTCGGCGCGGGCGTGTCCCTGGCCACCCTGCCGGCGCGGCAGGTCGGTCGCCGCGTGGACAGCCTGGTGGGCCGCGCGAGCCGCGTCATGGGCTCGGCCGGGGAGAAGACCCAGCAGGCCGCCGAGAAGCTCGACGACCTGCAGCAGCAGGCGACCGCGAAGGTGGACGACCTCCAGCAGCAGGCCACCGCGAAGGTGGGCGACCTGCAGCAGCAGGCGGCCGCCACGGTGGAGGACCTGCAGCAGCAGGCCACGACCGCGGCCAAGCAGGAGCTCGCGCCGGACGAGGACGAGCTGCCGGTGGTCGGCTACGACCAGCTGACGAAGGCGCGGGCCATCGCGCTGGTCAAGACGCTGTCGCAGCCGGAGGACGTCCGCAAGGTCGTCGCCTACGAGGAGTCGCACCGGCAGCGCGCCGACGTGGTCTCCGCCGCCCAGGTGCGGCTGGCGGAGATCGCCAAGGACGTCGTCCTCGACTGACGTGGCGCGCGACGAGGACTGCAGCGTGCGGTTAGCCCGGTCGGGCGGTCTCCTCCCCGGGGGAGGCCGCCGACGGCGGGCCGGGGCTCCGGGTCCTCGACCGTGTCCGACCTCCGGGCTACCGTCGACGGCGTGAGCGCCTGCCCGGACTGCCGCTACTGCGCGCCCCACCGGGGCGGCACGGCGACCGTGCGCTGGCCGCACCCGGCGCAGTGGTTCGACCAGCCCTGCGTGCACTGCTCGCACCGGCTCAAGGCGCACGACCCGGGGCTGCCCGGGCAGCTGACGGCGGCCGACCTGCAGGAGCAGGTCGTGGCCAGCCCGTCAGCCCGACTCGGCTGAGGCGCACGCGGCCCACCCTGCACGGGGTCGCTTCCTAGCCGGACCGGGCCCGGCTGCGGCGCGACGCCCGGCTAGCCCTCGACGTCCTCGAGCGGGTGGATCCGCCGGACGGGCGCGAACCGGGACACCACCTGCAGGGCTGCCTGGACGACGTCCGCCTCCGACCGGGGTCCGGCGGGCCGGGCCTCCTCGGGAGGGGCGCACAGCAACGTGACGAACCCCCGGCCGCCGAAGGCCGCGGCCGAGCAGTCCTGCAGCTCGTCGACGAGCGCGGCGGCGGCCGCCTGCGTCACGGCGTCGTCGACGTGGCCGTCGACCTGGATCTCGACGTGGACCGGCCAGCCGTGCCGGCTGTGCTGTCCCCGGGGGCCGCGCGGCCCCCGACCGTCGGGCGGCAGGCCGCGCTCGGGGTGCAGCTGCTGGTCGCGCAGCCCTGTCTGGGGTGTCGGTGGCTCGAGGTGCCTGGGCATGGGATGACCTCTCCGCCCCGACCAGCAGGGCGTGCGTCGGCGTCACGGTCCTCCCCGCCCTCGACGCGGGGGCACCGGCGTCACCGCCACCACCCCCGCCGCGTCCCTGGGACGCCGGGGAGGTCAGGTGGGTACCCGCCCCGGGCCGAGATCACTCACCCGGTCCCCCGGACGCCGCGGTCCGTCGGGCCGGTCGCCCCCATCCGACATCCCGCGCCCAAGTTTTGCTTGACTCTCGGCAGAAGCCGTTTAGCCTCTTCGGAGGCCCGTCGGGCCTCCGTGTGCCCGGTGTCGGGCAGACGGACCGTGGTGGCACTGCCGCCGCCCGGTGTCGAGGAGGAGCTCCCCATGCTCGGTCAGTCCCCGTCAGGCGGGCGGCGCCGTCGCGCCGGTCTCGCTGCACTCACGGGCCTCGCGCTCGTGGGTCCGCTGTCGTACGCGCCCTCGGTGGCCGCGTCGACCGTGGACCCCCTGCCCCCGCAGGAGCCAGGTGTCACGGTGCGCACGTACCTCACCGGCCAGCCGCTCAGCCAGCTCTGCACGATCAAGGAGGGCTCGACCCCGAACGTCGACCGCCTCGCCCCGGTCGTCGACCTCACCACCGCGGAGGACTTCGGCGCGGAGGACAACTTCCTGACCACGGTCGACGCGAACCTGACCGTCCCCGCCGACGGCGACTACACCTTCCGGCTGACCAGCGACGACGGCTCCCGGCTGAGCGTCGGCGGCGAGGTCCTCGTGGACAACGACGGGCTCCACGGCGAGGTGGCTGTCGAGGGCACCGTGACGCTGACCGCGGGAACCCACCCCCTGTTCGTCGAGTTCTTCGAGGCCGGCTTCGGCCAGCGGCTGCTGCTGGAGTGGCGCGCACCCGGCACGGACGACTTCCAGGTCGTCCCCAGCTCTGTGCTGAGCACCGAGGCCGGCGTCGTCCGCGTGACCGCCCCCGGCACCAAGTACTGCGAGGGCGCCACCGACACCGCGGGCGACGGGCTCAGGCTCGACTCCGTGCACCCCGGCTACGACCTGGTCGACCTGCGCCCCGAGGGCTTCGAGCCGATGGTGTCGGGGCTCGACCTGACCGACGACGGCGAGCTGGTGGTGCTGACCTCCGGCGCCGTCAGCCCGGCCGGCTACCCCGACGAGCCCACGCCCGGCGAGGTGTTCGTCCTGTCCGGCGTCGACGAGGCGGACGGCCCCGAGGACGTCACCTACACCCGCGTCGCCACCAACCTCGTCACGCCCATGGGCGTCGACGTCATCGGCGACAGCATCTGGGTGTCGGAGAAGTACGGCCTGACCGAGCTCACCCCCGACACCGACGGCGACGGGCTCATGGAGCACCGGTCGCACGCCTCCTGGCCCAGCGGCGGCAACTTCCACGAGTTCGCCTTCGGCCTGCTGCACGACGAGGAGTACTTCTACGTCAGCCGGTCCGTGGCCATCAACAACGGTGGCGCCACGACGGACCCGCAGCCGGGCGAGGACGCCGGCACGAGCATCAAGATCGACCGCGAGACCGGTGAGGTCAGCCTGGTCGCGGGCGGTCTGCGCACCCCCAACGGCATGGGCTGGGGACCGGAGGACGGGCTGTTCGCCATGGACAACCAGGGCTCCTGGCTGCCGGCGTCGAAGATGGTCCACATCAAGCAGGACCGGTTCTTCAACCACTACACCAACCCGGCCGGGCCCTTCGACGACCAGCCGGTCACCCAGCCGGTCGTCTGGGTCCCCCAGAACGAGATCGGCAACTCCCCCAGCACCCCGGTCATGGTGACCGAGGGCGTCTACGCGGGCCAGATGGTCTTCGGCGACGTCACCTACGGCGGCCTGCAGCGGGCGTTCCTGGAGAAGGTCGACGGTGAGTACCAGGGCGCCGTCTTCCGTCACACCGCGGGCCTCGAGGCCGGCGTCAACCGCACCATCATCGGTCCGGACGGCACCGTCTACGTCGGCGGCATCGGCGAGGCCGGCAACTGGAGCGAGCCCGGCAAGCTCCGCTACGGGCTGCAGAAGCTGACCCCGAACGGCGGCACCACCTTCGACATGCAGTCGATGGAGGTCGTCGACGGCGGCTTCGAGATCACCTACACCGAGCCCCTGTCGGACGAGACGCTGGCCGGCATCGAGTCCGCCTACCAGATCCAGCAGTGGCGCTACCTGCCCACCCCGTCCTACGGCGGGCCGAAGATCGACGAGGAGCCGCTGTTCGTCAGCGAGGCCACGGTGTCGGAGGACCGCACCAGCGTCACGCTGCAGGTCGACGGCCTCAGGCCGGGACGGGTCGTGCACCTGCGCTCCCCGAGGCCCTTCGCGGCCGCGGACGGCACCGAGCTGTGGAACACCGAGGCCTGGTACACCCTCAACTCCCTGCCCGGCTACGAGGCGCCCGCCGACCGCGGGTACCACGAGGCCGAGGAGGCCACGCTCCGCTTCGGCGCGAACGTGCAGACCGAGCACAGCGGCTACTCCGGTGCGGGCTTCGCCGGCGGCTTCTCCAACGCCGGCGCCGAGCTGACCTTCACCACCTCGGTGGAGCAGGCCGGTACGTACCCGGTCAACGTCCGCTACGCCAACGGGCCCAACCCCTTCTCCGGCACCAAGGAGGTCGCGCTGTACGTCAACGGCGCGAAGGTCGACCCGGTCGCGTTCCCCGACACCGGTGACTGGAAGACGTGGGAGTGGCTCACCCGTGACCTGGCCCTGCAGGCCGGCGAGAACACCATCACCCTGAAGTACGACGACGACGTCGACGGCAACGTCAACGTCGACGTGCTGACGGTCGGTGACCAGCTGGACATCTGCACCCCGACCCCGGCGGACGAGGGCTACACCTCGTTGTTCGACGGCACGCTGGCCTCCCTCGACAGCTGGCGGATGGCGGGCCCCGGCTCGTTCGGCCGCGTCGCCGACTGCAGCATCCGCGGCGAGGGCGGGCTCGGCCTGCTCTGGTTCACCGAGCAGCAGTTCTCCGACCAGTACACGCTCGCCCTGGACTGGAAGCTGGTCAAGGACGACAACGGCGGGATCTTCGTCGGCTTCCCGAACCCGGGGAACGACCCGTGGGTGGCCGTCAACTCCGGCTACGAGATCCAGGTCGACGCGACCGACGCCGCCGACCGCACCACCGGTGCCGTCTACACCTTCCAGGGCGCGGACCCCGACGCCGTGGAGCAGGCGCTCAACCCGGTCGGCCGCTGGAACAGCTACGAGATCGCCGTCGACGGCGACCGCATCAGGATCAGCCTCAACGGCGTGCTGGTGAACGACTTCACCAGCACCGACCCCGCGCGCGACCTGGCCGGCTTCATCGGCGTCCAGAACCACGGTGGCGGCGAGACCGTGTACTACCGCGACATCCAGGTCAAGGGCGGCGTCGACTTCGCCGGCAGCTACGAGGCCGAGGACGCCGAGCTGCTCGGCGGCGCGAACGTCGGCACCGAGCACGCCGGCTACTCCGGCGCCGGCTACGTGCAGGGCATCGAGCAGGTGGGCGCGGGCGTGACCTTCGAGGTCGACGTCGACGCCGACGGCAGCTACCCGCTGCACCTGGGCTACGCCAACGGGCCCAACCCCTTCGACGGCGACAAGACCCTGTCGCTGTACGTCAACGGGCAGGAGCAGGACGACCTCGTGCTGCCCCGCCTGGGCACCTGGAAGGCCTGGGGCACCGTGGTCCGCTCGGTCGACCTGCAGGAGGGCGCCAACAGCATCACGGTGCGCTTCGACGACGGTGACGACGGCAACGTCAACCTGGACGTGCTCCGGGTGGGCGAGGTCCAGGAGGAGCCCGTCTACCTCGACAGCCACGAGGCCGAGGACGCCCAGCTCGGCGGCGGCGCCAACCCCAGCACGGAGCATGCCGGCTACTCCGGTTCCGGCTACGTGCAGGGCTTCCAGCAGGTCGGCGCCGAGGTCACGTTCGAGGTGGACGTGCCGGACAACGGGCGGTACCCGCTGCACCTGCGCTACGCCAACGGCCCGAACCCCTTCGACGGGGACAAGACGGTGTCGATGTACGTCAACGGCACCGAGGTCGACCAGCTCGTCCTGCCGCGCACCGGCGCCTGGGCGACCTGGAGCACCGTGGTCCGTGAGGCCGCCCTGGTGGCCGGCACCAACACCGTGACCATCCGCTACGAGGACGGCGACGACGGCAACGTCAACCTCGACGTCCTCAAGGTGGGCGAGTACCTGGGCCCGGTCCTCATCGGCAGCTACGAGGCCGAGGACGCCGGGCTGGCCGGCAGCGCCAACGTCAGCACGGAGCACGCCGGGTTCACCGGCAGCGGCTACGTGCAGGGCTTCGGCGACGTCGGGGCCGGGGTGACCTTCGAGGTGGAGGTCGACGAGGCCGGGACGTACCCGCTGCACCTGCGCTACGCCAACGGCCCCAACCCGTTCCAGGGCGACAAGAGCGTGTCGATGTACGTCAACGGCACGGAGCTCGACGAGCTCGTCCTGCCGAGCACCGGCACCTGGCCGACCTGGGGCACCGTGGAGCGCGAGGTCGCCCTAGACGCGGGCGTCAACACCGTCTCGGTCCGCCACGAGGCGGGCGACGACGGCCACGTCAACCTCGACGCGCTCCTGGTCGAGGCGGCCGTGGAGACCTCGGAGCCGGACACCACGGCGCCGGTCACCGCGGCGACCGTGTCGGGCACGCCGGTCGAGGGCTGGCACACCGACGAGCCCACCGTCACCCTCACCGCCACCGACGACGGCGACGTCGCCGGCACGGAGTACCAGCTGGGCGACGGCGGGTGGGTCGTCTACACCGGGCCCTTCGCCGTGACCGGGGAGGGCGAGCACGTGGTCCGGTTCCGCTCCACCGACGCCGCCGGCAACGTGGAGGAGGCGCAGAGCATCGAGCTCCGCGTAGACACCCGCGCGCCGGAGGTCACGTGGGAGGGCGCGACGTCCTACACGATCGACCAGGACGTCAGCGTGACCTGCTCGGCCGTCGACCCGGAGCCGGGCTCCGGTCTGGCCGACGACACCTGCTCCGACGTCGAGGGCCGCGCCTGGTTCTTCGGCTCCGGCGCCCACGAGCTCGAGGCCTCGGCCACCGACGTCGCAGGCAACACCGGCACGTCGACGGCGACGTTCGAGGTCCAGGTCACCTTCGACTCCCTCGCGTCCGTCGTCGAGGAGCTCGTCGACAACCGGGGCGCCGTGCGCGGGCTGACCGACAAGCTCGAGCGGGCCGAGGACGCGGACCGTCCGCGCACCCGGGCCGCCCTGCTGGCCGCGTTCGACCGCCAGCTGGCCGGGCAGGTCGGTCGCTCGGTGAGCGCCGAGCACGCCGAGATGCTGGACGGCTTCACGGACGAGCTGGAGTGATCTAGCCCGTTCCCGGCGACGGCCGGGGTGGGTCCGCGAGGACCTGCCCCGGCCGTCGTCGTCCTGGGCGGCCCTGCCCCATGGTGTCGCCCTGGGGACGGAGACGAGATGCGCGCAGGATGCACGCGGTGCGACGACGAACGGCCCCTCCCCCACGTCTCCGCAGGTGAGGGGCCGTCCGAGGTTGCTCCCGCCACTGGACTCGAACCAGTAACCTGCCGGTTAACAGCCGGCTGCTCTGCCAATTGAGCTAGGCGGGATCGTGCACCGCGGGCACCACAGGTGGCCCCCGCGTCGACGAGGTTAGCACCGCCCCGTCCTGCACCGGTGCACCTCAGGTCCGGCCGGGCCGCCCGCGCTCGTCGAGCCGGAGGTCGGCGGTCATGTCCCGGCGGGCCTGCTCGACCTGCGCGGCCACCTCGGGCACCGAGGGGTCGATGCCGGGGTCGACCGCCAGCTGCAGCGTGACCTCCTCCTCCGGGGTCCGGCGCGCGACGACGTGAACACCCTTGCCCCGGCGGACCTCGACGAGCCGGACCACGACGACGCTGTTCTGCACCCGCTCGCGCACGGTCTCCGGCAGCCGCCCGGGGCTGGCCCCGACCGGGACGCTCCACCGGGCGCCGTCGACGAGGCGGACGTCGAGCAGCTGCTCGCTCGGCACCGTCGTCGCGGTGCGGACGTCGGTCCACGCCACCCGGCGGGCGGTGTCCGGGACCCCGCCCTCCCCCAGCGTGGTGACCACGTGCAGGGCGTGCGTGGTGGCGAACGTCCAGCCGCCGTCGACCGCCGCCACGGCCAGGACCCGCTCCCCCGGCCCCAGGCCTGCCGCCGCCAGCACCGGGGCGGGCAGGCGCACCCGGCGCCACCTCACGGCGTGCCCGTCGCGCGCTCGCGGACCGCGCGCTGGTGCCGCTCGGCGTCCATCAGCTTCGAGAAGGCGTCGGTCCAGGCGTCGGGCTCCTGCTCGCGGTCCAGGCGGCCGAGCCGTCGCTTGGCGTCCATCACCGTCCGGTTGGCCTCGACCTCGGCGACCTTGGCGACCATCCCGACCGCGAACCGGGGCAGGTCCTTCTCCCCGGCCGGCAGGTCCATGACGGCCAGCCGGGTGACCAGCTGCTCGACGGCGCTCGGGGCGGCCTCGCGGACGGCGGCGACCAGCTCGGCGCCGGTCCGCCCGGTCGCGCCGCCCACGGCCATGATCGACTCGTGCACCACCCGGTGCGCGGGCACGGTGAACGCGTCGTCGCCGAGGGTGTCGACCTGGGCACCCACGTGGTCGGGCACCTGCAGCGCGCAGGCCAGGGCGAACCGCTCGGTGGTCGCGACCGGGTCGTCGGCGTCCACCCGGGTCTGCGAGGAGCGCGAGGCGAGCTGCTGGGCCCCGTCCGAGCGCGACGCCCGGGCCACCCGCGCGACGACGAAGGCCTCGTCGAGGAAGCCGAGCCAGCGGTCGAGGTTGACGGCGTACCGGTAGCGGAGCTCGCGGTCCTTGATCGAGGCGACGATGGGCGCGGCCGCGTCGAGCCCGGCCAGGCGCCCCTCCTCGGTGTCGAGGTCGAACTGCGCGAACGTCGAGCGGATGGCGAACTCGAACAGCGGCACCCGCCGGTCGACGAGCGCGCGCACCGCCGCGTCCCCCTCGGCCTGGCGCAGGTCGCACGGGTCCTTGCCGGACGGCTCGACCGCGACGAAGGTGCGGGCGACGAACTGCTGGTCGGAGGCGAAGGCGCGCATGGCCGCCTTCTGCCCGGCGGAGTCGCCGTCGAAGGTGAAGATGATCTCGCCGGTCGCCGTGACGTCGCCGATGAGGCGGCGGGCGGTGCGCGCGTGGTCGTCGCCGAACGCCGTGCCGCAGGTGGCGACCGCGGTGGTCACCCCGGCCAGGTGGGCGGCCATGACGTCGGTGTAGCCCTCGACGACCACGAGCCGGCGCTCGCGGGCGATGTCGCGCTTGGCCAGGTCGACGCCGTAGAGCACCTGCGACTTCTTGTACAGCGGCGTCTCGGAGGTGTTGAGGTACTTGGCCTCGATCCGGTCGTCGTCGTACAGCCGGCGCGCGCCGAACCCGACGACGTCGCCCGTGACGTCGCGGATCGGCCACATGAGCCGGCCCCGGAACCGGTCGTAGACCCGGCCCTGGCTGTTCCGCCCGGCCAGGCCGGACACCATGAGCTCCTCCTCGGTGAACCCGCGCCCGCGCAGGTGCCGCAGCAGCTCCTCGCCGCCGCGCGGGGAGTACCCGACGCCGAAGTGCTCGGCCGCGGCCCGGTCGAAGCCGCGCTCGGCGAGCAGGGTCCGCGCCTCGCCGGCGTCGGGGGTCATGAGCTGCTCGGCGTACCACTGGGCGGACGCGGCGTTGGCGTCGACGAGGCGCTGCCGCTGCCCGACCGGCTGCCGCGGGGCACCGCCGCGCCCGCCCGGGGTCTCGTCGTAGCGCAGCTGGACACCGACGCGGGCGGCGAGCCGCTCCACGGCGTCGGAGAAGCCGAGGTGGTCGATCTTCATGACGAAGGCGATGGCGTCGCCGCCCTCGTCGCAGCCGAAGCAGTGCCAGAGCCCGACCGCGGGACGGACCTGGAACGACGGCGACTTCTCGTCGTGGAACGGGCACAGGCCCTTGAGGGAGCCGGACCCGGCCCGCCGGAGCGCGACGTGGTCGCCGACGAGCTCGTCGAGGTGGACCTTCTCCTTGACGGTGGCGACGTCCTCGTCCTTGATCCGCCCGGCCACCGCACGAGTCTAGGTCGCCCCCGGGCACCCCCCGTGCGGGCCCGGGGCCGCCTGTGGGCTCAGCCGACCAGGCTGCGGTGCCAGACCACGGCGCTCGTGTCGGTGAGCGCGGCGACCTGGTCCACGACCACCCGCAGGGCCGCGGCGTCGTCGGCCGCCTCGGCGAGGTCGGCCGCGTACGGCGGCTGCATGACCTCCCCGCCCACCACGAGGAGGGCGTCGACGAGCTCGGCGAGCAGCTCCTGCTGCTGGGCGTACACGGGCAGCCGCTCGTCGGCGCTCATGACGTAGTGCGCCGCGACGGCCTTGAGAGCGACGACCTCCGCGACGGTGTCCTCGGGGACGACGAGGCCGGCGCCGTGCCGGGTGAGCGGCCCGTCGCCGTACCGGGCGCGGGTGGCCTCGTCGGCCGCCCCGGCGAACCGGCCCACGAGGGCGCTCGTCATCGTCTTCAGCGCCGCGAGGCCGCGACGGCTGCCGTCGAACCCCTCGACCCACTCCGGCAGCGCCTGCAGCCGCAGCAGGGCGGCCTCGACCGAGCCGCCGTCCACCCCGGTGCCGTACCAGCGGGCGGCGGTCGCGGCGACGTCGGCGCGCTCGGCCGGCGAGCGGAGGACGCCGAGGTCGAGCCGGTCGGCGACGACGCCGTCCTCGACGTCGTGGACGCTGTAGGCCACGTCGTCGGCGAGGTCCATGACCTGGGCCTCGAGGCTCCTCGCCCCGGGCGCGGCGCCCTCGCGCAGCCAGGCGAAGACGGCCAGGTCGTCGGCGTAGACGCCGAACTTCCCCTCCGGCAGGCCCTCGGGCTGGTCCCCGCGCGGCCACGGGTACTTGGTCGCGGCGTCCAGGGTGGCCCGGGTCAGGTTGAGGCCGGCGCTGCTGCCGTCCTCGCGCACGACCTTGGGCTCGAGCCGGGTGAGCACGCGAAGGGTCTGGGCGTTGCCCTCGAACCCGCCGACCTCGGCGGCCACCTCGTCCAGCACGGTCTCGCCGGTGTGGCCGAAGGGAGGGTGCCCGAGGTCGTGGGCCAGGCACGCCGCGTCGACGACGTCGGGGTCGCAGCCGAGCCCGGCGCCGAGCTCGCGGCCGACCTGCGCCACCTCCAGGGAGTGCGTCAGGCGGTTCCGGACGAAGTCGTCGCTGTCGGGGCCGACGACCTGCGTCTTGGCGGCCAGCCGGCGCAGCGCGGAGGCGTGGAGCACCCGGGCCCGGTCGCGCGCGAAGGCGGTACGGCGGCTGCTCTTGGCCGGCTCGGGGACGAGCCGATCGCGCGCGCGGTCGTCGTAGCCGGCGACCTCGCCGTCACGGTCCCTGTCCTCCTGCGGGGGGCGGGTGCTCACGGCACGCTCACCCCGGCGGCCTGCACGAGGACGCCGGCGGTCTCGCGGACGACGTAGCTGACCTCGCGGCCGAGGTCGCCCGTGCTGGGCCCGGTGCGGGTCGGGCTGGCGCCGGCGACGCGCAGGCCGAGGTCGTCGGCCATGGTCCGGACGCGGTACACGTGCCAGGGGTCGCTCACCACGAGCACACCCTGCTGCCAGCCGGAGCCCTGCGCGAGCGCGGCGACCGGGACGAGGCTGTCGATGGTGTTGCCGCCGGTCGGGACCGCGACGACCGCCGCGGCGGGCACGCCGTGGTCGACGAGCCAGGTCTGGGCGCTGCCGGCCTCGGTGTACCGGTCCCCCGCCTGGTTGCCGCCGGTCGTCACCACCACCGGCGCCAGCCCGGCCTGGTACAGCTCGAGCGCGTGCTGCAGCCGCGCCTCGAGCACCGGGCCCGGGCGGCCGTCCAGCTGGGAGGCGCCCAGGACGACGAGGGCGTCGGCGCTCACCCGCTCGTCACGCCCGGCCACCTGCACCACCCGCGCCGCGACGGCGAGCGGCACCAGGAGCGCGAGGACCACGAGCAGCAGCACGAGGCGGCCGAGCACCCGGCCACCGCGCCCGCCCCTGCCGACCCTGGCCTCAGCCACCGGACACGGACGCCTCGGCGGCGGCGACCTGCGCGGCGGTCGCGTCGTCGAGCTCGCGCGTGGCCAGCCAGCCCTCGGGCAGCGACACCGACCGGGCGGCACCGGCGCGGCCGCGCTGGCCCTCGGCGGCCTCCCCCGGGTACGGGGCGTCCTCCGGCAGGCCGGCGACGACGGTGTCGATGTCGGCGATGCTGTCGACGAGGGCGAGCGCGACCCGTGCCTCGTGCCCGACCGGGTACCCCTTGAGGTACCAGGACACGTGCTTGCGGATGTCCCGGCAGGCACGGCCCTCGTCGCCCATGTTCTCCGTGAGCAGGACGGCGTGGCGGCGGAAGGCGGCGAGCACGGTCGCCAGGCCGGGCCGGGTGCGGGCGTCGCTGCCGGCCAGGGCGGCGGCGATGTCGGCGAAGAGCCACGGCCGGCCCAGGCAGCCGCGCCCCACGACGACCCCGTCGCAGCCGGTGCGCGCGACCATGGCGACGGCGTCCTCGGCGGAGAACACGTCGCCGTTGCCGAGCACCGGCACCTCGGCGGGCAGCGCGTCGCGCAGCCGGGCGATGGCGTCCCAGTCGGCGCTGGGGGCGTACAGCTGCGCCGCGGTGCGCCCGTGCAGCGCCACCCAGGCGGCGCCCTCGTCGACCGCGACGCGCCCGGCGTCGAGGTACGTCAGGTGGTCCTCGTCGATCCCCTTGCGCATCTTCACCGTGACCGGGACGCCGCCCGGCTCGGCGGCGCGGACCACGGCGCGGACGACGGCGGCGAACAGCTCGGTCTTCCACGGCAGCGCGGCGCCGCCGCCGCGACGGGTCACCTTGGGCACCGGGCAGCCGAAGTTGAGGTCGACGTGCTCGGCCCGGCCCTCCTCCAGCAGCAGGGTGACCGCCCGCGCCGCCGTGGCCGGGTCGGTGGCGTACAGCTGGACGCTCTTGACCGGCTCGTCCGGGTGGTGCTCGGTGAGGCGCAGCGACTCCGGGGTCCGCTCGACGAGCGCCCGGCTGGTGACCATCTCCGACACGTACAGCCCGGCGCCGCCGCCGAGCTCGCGGCACAGCCGCCGGAAGGCCGCGTTGGTGATGCCCGCCATGGGCGCGAGGACCACGGGCGCGGCGAGGGTCCGGTCGCCCAGGCGCAGGGGGCGGGTCCGCTCGACGGTCGGGGTGCTCACCCGACCACGATACGGACCTGCGGGGGCCGCTCCGATCAGCGAGGCGCCATCCGGATGGCGCCGTCCAGGCGGATGGTCTCGCCGTTGAGCAGGCCGTTGGCCACGATGTGCGCGACCAGGTCGGCGTACTCCTCGGGCCGGCCCAGGCGGGCCGGGTGCGGGACCTGCGTGCCGAGCGACTCGCGAGCCGCCTCGGGCAGGCCGGCGAGCATCGGCGTGTCCATGATCCCGGGGGCGACGGTCATGACCCGGACGGCGTGCTCGGCGAGGTCACGGGCCACGGGCAGCGTCATCGCCGCCACCCCGCCCTTGGACGCGCTGTACGCCGCCTGGCCGACCTGCCCGTCGAACGCCGCGACGGACGCCGTGCCGACCAGCACGCCCCTGTCGCCGTCGACGGGCTCGTTGCCGGCCATCTGCGCGGCTGCGAGGCGGAACAGGTTGAAGGTGCCGACGAGGTTGACCATGACGACCTGGACGAAGCCCTCCAGCGGGGCCACGCCGCGCTTCCCGTAGGTCTTGGTCGGCGGGGCGATGCCGGCGCAGGCGACCGCCACACGGAGCGGCCCCCGGTCGGCGGCGACGGCGACCGCCGCGGCCAGCTGCTCCTCGTCGGTGACGTCGGCCGGTGCTGCGACGACGTCACCGAGCTCCGCGAGCCCGGCGACGGCCGCGTCGAGCCGCTCGCCGGGCAGGTCGACGAGCACCACCCGCGCGCCGTCGGCGGCGAAGCGGCGTGCGGTGGCGTGCCCCAGCCCGGAGGCGGCGCCGGTGACCATGACTGCGCTGTCGGTGATCCTCACGGCGAGCACCCTAGGACGGCGAGCACCGCAGGACGGGGGCCACCCGGCGCGTCGGCCGCGACCCTGCGAGGCTCTGCGGCATGGACATGCGTGGACGGACCGTGGTCGTCACCGGGGCCACCAACGGGCTCGGGCTCGCCTCGGCCGTGGCGCTGGGGAAGGCGGGCGCGCACCTGGTGCTGGCCGGCCGGGACGAGGGCCGCGGTGCCGCAGCCCTGGCGACCGTGCGCGAGCAGGCGCCGGGCGTCGTCGCCCGGACGGTGGCCCTCGACCTCGCCGACCTGTCGTCGGTGCGGCGCTGCGCCGAGGAGCTGCGCGGCGAGCTCTCGTCGCTGGACGTCCTCATGAACAACGCCGGCGTGATGATGCCGCCGCAGCGGCGGGAGACCGTCGACGGCTTCGAGCTGCAGATGGGCACCAACCACCTGGGGCACGCCGCGCTCACCCTGCTGCTGCTGCCGCTGCTGACGGCCACGCCGGGCAGCCGGGTCGTCACCGTGTCGAGCCTGGCAGCGCGGGGCGGCACGATCGACCTCGACGACCTGCAGGCCGAGCGGTCCTACTCCCCCTCGCCGCGCTACGGCGCCTCCAAGCTGGCCAACCTGCTGTTCACCCTGGAGCTGCAGCGGCGCCTCGTCGTGGCGCAGGCCCCGACGATCGCGGTCGCGGCCCACCCGGGCATCAGCGCGACCGGCCTGGTGCAGACCATGGAGCTCGGCCGGGTGTTCGAGCGCCTGTCGTCGGTGCTGTCCCAGAGCGCCGAGGTCGGTGCCCGGCCGCAGCTGCACGCCGCCACCGCCGACGGCGTCCGGGGCGGGGACTACTACGGCCCGCGCGGGATCGCCGAGGTCCGCGGCCGGAAGGTGACCCGGGCGACCATGCCCCCGAAGGCCCTGGACACCACCACGGCCGCCCGGCTGTGGTCGCTCTCGGAGGAGCTGACCGGGGTGACGTCGCCGGTGTGAGGGGCCACCGGGAGGGGCGGTCCTCGGGCGCCGCGGTCCGGATGGCGGGAACGGTCCCGTCGCGCGCGACGGACCGGGTGACAGTGGGCCCCCCGCCCCTCCCAGCCCAGGAGCTCCCATGACCGGCACCACCGCTCCCAGCACCGACGCCGCCGCACCCGCCGGCCCCGACCCGATCAGCGCCGTCGTCGCCGGCGTCCAGGGCGCCGTCCAGGCCGACCCGGCCAACGCCGCCGCCTCGGTCCGCGCGCAGGCCGTCTGGCAGGCACCGATCGGCGTCGACGTCCGGATGGGCAGGCACCACGTGACGGTCGACCAGCCGGAGTCCCTCGGCGGGTCCGACCAGGGTGCGGGGCCGGTCGAGCTGGCCCTCGGCGCTCTCGTCGCCTGCCAGGTCGCGATCTTCCGCTTCCACGCGGCCAAGGAGGGCCTGACCATCGGCAGCCTGCGCGTCACCGCCGACGGCGACCTCGACGTGCGGGGCTTCTTCGGCTTCGACGACTCGGTCCGGCCCGGCTTCGCCGGCATCCGCGTCAAGGTCGAGGTGTCCGGGCCCGAGACCGAGCAGGCCTACCGCGACCTCGCCGCCACCGTCGACGCGCACTGCCCCGTCCTCGACCTGTTCGCCAACCCCACCCCGGTCGAGACCTCCGTCGTCGTCGGCTGACGCCCGGGGGTTGTCCCGGCGTGCCGTCGGGGTAGGGGGCCAGGGTGCAGACGTTCCTCCCCTACCCCGACGACCGGGCCAGCGCGGCCGTGCTCGACGACAAGCGGCTCGGCAAGCAGCGCGTGGAGACCCTGCAGATCCTCCGGGCGCTGACCTGGCACACGTACGGCTGGCGCAACCACCCGGCGGTGCGGATGTGGCGGGGCTTCGTCCCGGCGCTCGTCGCCTACGGCGCGGCGGTCTGCGACGAGTGGGTGTCCCGGGGCCGGGCCGACGCGGTCAAGCCGGTCCTGCTCGAGTTCACCGGCGGGGTAGAGCCGTCGTGGGACCTGCTGCACGAGGCCGGCCAGCGCCCGCCGTGGCTCGGGCTGGAGGCGCTGCACGTCTCGCACCAGTCGGCGCTCGTGCGCAAGGAGCCCGAGCACTACCGGCAGTTCTTCCCCGACGTCCCCGACGACCTGCCGTACCTGTGGCCGCCGTCGGCGTTCCCGCGCTGGCCGCTGCGCCGGGGTCACCCCGACGCCCTGCCCGTGCAGGCCGCGGTCGAGCTGCTCGGGCTCGAGGAGCTGTCGGCCGGGCAGCGCACGGCCCTCGACGAGCTCCTCGCCGGCCGCTCGGCGGAGCTCGCCTCCTCCGACCGGGACGAGCTCACCGCCACCGGCCTCGTCGCCGGCATGGCGACACCGGGCTCGACGCTGTGGCTCGTCCCCGGCGAGGAGCCGCCGGTGCCCGGCCTGGCGCCTCCGATGCCGGAGACACCGCTCGAAGGCAGCGCCGTGTCGCCCTCCATCGCCCGCCCGCCGCAGCCGGAGGACGTCGAGCGGGTCGCCGCCGAGGTCGCGGCCGCCGCCGCCGAGCCGGAGTTCCGCTTCCTGCGCCTGTCGCAGCTGGACCGGGGCATGCCGCGGGACCGGGTCGGGCTCGCCGTCGTGGACCCCGGCGTCGAGGGGGCGCCCGACCTGGGCCTGCCGACGCTCCGGCTGCACCAGCTGCCGCCCGAGCCGGAGCCCGAGGCGCCGCCGCGCCGGAGGCGCGCCCCCAAGCGCCCCGGCGACCGCAGCACCCCCTGAGGACGGCGCCGATTCTCCGACTCCTGGGACAGAGCGGGCGTCGCCTTCTAGCGTCGCAGTGCACACGAGACCCCCACCCGCAGGAGACCTGATGAAGTTCACCCGTCCGCTCACGGCCGTCGCTCTCGGACTCGCACTGGCGGTCGCCGGTGCCGCTGCCCCGGCATCCGCCGACCACTACTCCATCAGTGACGGCACGACGTGCTACGGCGGCGAGATCGCCACCCGCACCTTTCTCACCGGTCTGGTGACGACGGACGTCACACCGCTCAAGACCCGGAAGGACGGCAGCGTGACGTACAGCTGCGTCTTCACCGGGCTCCCCGCCCAGAACGTCGACGACAACGGCACCGTGCAGTGGGAGCGGCCCACCAGGGCCACCCGTGAGGTCCTCGGCGACAGCTGCGCGATCCTCGTCGACCCCACGACCGAGGAGATCCGCTTCGGCACGGCCACGCACAAGTTCACACCGGGCGGCACTCTCAAGCTCGACTGCGTCATCCCGCCCGCCGTCTGACAGGTCGACCGACGGCAGAGCCCCCGCGCCGTCACGGCGCGGGGGCTCCGCCTGGGTATCGGCCGTGGTGGCTCAGCAGCCCAGCAGGCGCGCGGCCAACCACCCCTCGACGGCGTCGAGCCCGACCCGCTCCTGGGTCATGGTGTCGCGCTCGCGGATGGTCACCGCCTGGTCCTCGAGGGTGTCGAAGTCGACCGTGACGCAGAACGGCGTGCCGATCTCGTCCTGTCGGCGGTAGCGGCGGCCGATCGCGCCGGCGTCGTCGAAGTCGACGTTCCAGCTCTTCCGCAGCTGCGCCGCGAGGTCCTTGGCCTTGGGCGACAGGTCGGTGTTGCGCGACAGCGGGAGCACCGCCACCTTGACCGGGGCGAGCCGCCGGTCGAGCTTGAGCACGAGCCGCTTGTCGACCCCGCCCTTGGCGTTGGGCGCCTCGTCCTCGGTGTAGGCCTCGAGCAGGAACGCCATCATCGGACGGCCGACCCCGGCGGCGGGCTCGATGACGTACGGCACCCAGCGCTCCTCCGTGGTCTGGTCGAAGAAGGACAGGTCCTGGCCGGAGTGCTCCGAGTGGGTCTTGAGGTCGAAGTCCGTCCGGTTGGCAACGCCCTCGAGCTCGCCCCACTCGCTGCCCTGGAACTTGAACCGGTACTCGATGTCGACGGTCCGCTTGGAGTAGTGCGAGAGCTTCTCCTGCGGGTGCTCGAAGTGGCGCAGGTTGTCCCGGTCGATGCCGAGGTCGACGTACCAGTCGGTGCGGTGGTCGATCCAGTACTGGTGCCACTCCTCGTCGGTGCCGGGCGCGACGAAGAACTCCATCTCCATCTGCTCGAACTCGCGGGTGCGGAAGATGAAGTTGCCGGGGGTGATCTCGTTGCGGAAGCTCTTGCCGATCTGGCCGATGCCGAACGGCGGCTTCTTCCGTGCCGAGCCCATGACGTTGGCGAAGTTGACGAAGATCCCCTGCGCCGTCTCCGGGCGCAGGTAGTGCAGGCCGGTCTCGTCCTCCACGGGGCCCAGGTGGGTCTTGAGCAGGCCGTTGAAGTCGCGCGGCTCGGTCCACGCGCCGCGGGTGCCGCAGTTGGCGCAGACGATGTCGGCGAGGCCGTTCTCGGGGCTGCGGCCCTTCTTCTCCTCGAACTCCTCGACGAGCTGGTCGGCGCGGTAGCGCTTGTGGCAGCTGGTGCACTCCGTCAGCGGGTCGCTGAACGCGCCCACGTGCCCGGAGGCGACCCAGACCTGCCGGGGCAGGATGACCGAGGAGTCCAGGCCCACGACGTCCTCGCGGCCGGTGACCATGTAGCGCCACCACTGGCGCTTGATGTTCTCCTTGAGCTCGACGCCGAGGGGGCCGTAGTCCCAGGCGGAGCGCGTGCCGCCGTAGATCTCGCCGCTGGGGTACACGAACCCGCGGCGCTTGCTGAGGCTGACGACGTCGTCGATGCGGTTGGGTGCCTTGCTTGCCATGTCGGTTCTCCGTCCGGCTGGGGTGTCGGCGAGCCCCGCAAGGCTAGGGCGTCAGGAGGGGACGTCGAGGACGAGAGACGGGTCCACCCGCGCCTCGACCTCCCGCCGCAGCCGCCGCCAGCCCAGGAACGACCCGTCGAGCAGCAGCACCGACGCGCCGTCCCGGCCGACCAGCCGCAGCGCGTCCGGCTCGCGCAGCACCGCCGCGACGTCCTCCCAACGGACCGTCGTGACGTCCTCGCCCAGCCGGAGGGTGACGCCGTCCGCCCCGCAGGTCACCGACGCCGAGGGGGGCAGCGGCACCCGGGCACCCGGGAGCAGGCCGGCGAGCGGGTTGCCGCGGTGGCGCCGCCCGGTGACCGGCGGCTCGTCGTGCCGGCAGACCCTGACGTCGTCCAGCCCCGGGTCGAGCTCGTCCTGCATGAGCACCTGCAGCGTCGGCCACGCCTCTCCGACGACCGTGCCCACCCGCGCCGCGACGAGGGCCTCGGCGTCGTCCAGCCGCTCCGCGACGGTCCGTGCCGTTGACCCGACGAGGAGGCCGACGGCGTGCTCGGCGGCCACCTCCAGGTGGTCCTGCATGTGCTCCCAGACGACCCGGGACATCCGGCGGTCGAGCTCGAGGTCGTCGGGACGGCCGCCGGTGCCGCGCAGGCGACGGACCTCGGCGACGAGCAGGCCGGCGACCTCGACCTGGTCCGCGGGGGCGCAGACGGCGTAGACGGTCACCTCGCTGGTCCGCGGGCTGACGGGCAGGACGTCCATGCCCACCTCGTAGGCCAGGGCGCGGTCGTGCCGGACGGCGTCCTCGGCGGCCACGGCGAGCAGCCGCCCGACGGCCAGGTCGAGGCCCTGCTCGGACGGCAGCAGCAGGCTGACCGCGGTGCTCCCGGTGTCGCCCACCCACGTCGGCCCGTCCGAGCCCCGGACCGCTGCCACGGCCGGCAGCGGCCAGGCGGGACCGTCACCGAGCGGCGCCGACAGGTCCGGGGTGATGTCCGCGGTGCTGGCGAGCGCGGCCGCGGACCGGACGAAGCGCCCGGCGACCCAGTCGCGGACCCTCGCGACGTCGGCGCCCCCCAGCCCGGTCTCGTCGGTCCACAGCCGGCCGGGACCGGTGACCCCGAAGCGGTGGAAGGCGGACGCGACCACGGGCGGCAGGGAGCGGCCGACCGCTTCGTGGCCGAGGACCCGTCGCTCCAGGTCGAGCGCGCCGGTCGGCAGGTCGGCGAGCAGCGACCACACGTCCTCGACGAAGCGGGTGACCTCCTCGGCCGGGCCGGAGGCCTCGAAGCCGGTGGTCCACGCCCCGGTGTGGCCGCCCACGTCGATGTGCCGCCGCCCCGCCGCCCGCATGACCAGGTGCTCGACGAGGTGCGTGAGGCCGCGGTCCGGCATCGCCTCGTCGACCATGCCCACCCGGAACACCAGGCGTGCCCGGACCGGGCCGGGCGCCGGCACGACGACGTGGGGGACGCCATGACGCACGTGGACGGTGGCCTCGGTGACGACCGGGCCGTCGTGCGACGGGGCGACGGGGACCGCTGTGTCGACGCCCGGGGCGGGGAGGGTGGTGTCGGTGCTCACCCGAGGAGCATGGCTCCGGGCCGCGCGACCGGGTGGCGGTTCCGTGCCGGGTCCACCCGGGAGGGTCAGGGCAGCGCGTCCCCGAGGTCGAAGGAGTCGGCGTCCGGGGAGCGGTCGGACACCTGCTCGGTGAGCGAGCCGTCGGGCGCGCTGACGAGCAGCTCCTCGAACGCCGACGGCTCGTCGACCGCGAGGTACATCAGCGGGTGGGCGTGCAGCTTGACCTCGTAGGACCCGAGCGCCCGCCGGTAGGCGCCGACGTCGCGCCACCGGGTCGACAGGGTCCAGAGGCCGGGGTCGTCCGTGGACCGGGCGACGGTCCCCCAGACGTGGCCGGGCCGGGCGGCGAGCGCCTCCAGCGCCGTGCGCGCTCGGTCGAGGAACTGGGGCGCCTCGTCGGCGGGGACGCGGTATCGGGTGACGGCCAGCACGCCGCGACGGTAGCCCTCCGGCCTTGCATGCGCTGCGGCGCAGTTGTCCTGGACGCGAACGATTATCAGGATGTCGGTATGAGACCCGCGCCCCGCGCCCTGCTGCTCGCCCCCGTCGTCGCCACCGTGCTCACGGTGGCCGCGTGCGGCGGCGGGACGGCGGCCGGCGGCAGCACGGACGAGGGCGCGGCCGGGGGCGGCGCCGCTGCGGCGCAGGACGGCGGGCTGCAGGTCGTCGCGGCGTTCTACCCGTTGCAGTTCCTCACCAGCCGCGTCGCGGGCGACCGCGCGGAGGTCACGAGCCTGACGCCCCCTGGCGCGGAGCCGCACGACCTCGAGCTGAGCCCGCAGTCGCTCGCCGGCCTGGGCGAGGCGGACCTCGTGGTCGTCCTCGGCGGTTTCCAGCCGTCGCTCGACGACGCGCTGGGCACCTCCGACGCGCCGGTCCTCGACCTCGCCGAGGTGGCCGACCGCCCCTACGAGGGCCAGCACGACGACGCCCACGAGGGCGAGGGCGAGGAGGACCACGCGGCGGAGGAGACGCACGCCGACGAGGAGACGCACGGCGACGAGGACGGCGCCACGGACCCGCACTTCTGGACCGACCCGACCCACATGGCCGAGGCCGCCGAGCAGGTCGCGGCCGCCCTCTCCGAGGCGGACCCCGAGGGCGCCGAGGCCTACGAGGCCGGCGCCGCGGCGCTGGCCGAGGAGCTCGGCGCGCTCGACACCGAGGCGCAGGAGGCCCTCGCCTCGTGCGAGGTCACCACGCTGGTCACCGCCCACGACGCTTTCGGCTACTTCGCCGACCGGTACGGCTTCGAGGTCCGCCCGGTCAACGGCATCACCCCCGACCAGGAGCCCGACGCCGGCACGCTCGCCGAGCTGTCGGACTTCGTCGCCGCCGAGGGCGTGACGACCGTCTACACCGAGACCCTGGTCTCCTCCGCGGTCGCCGACACCGTCGCCGCCGAGGCGGGCGTGCAGACCGCCGTCCTCGACCCGCTCGAGGGCCTGACCGACGACTCGTCCGGCGAGGACTACCTGGAGATCATGCGCGCGAACATCGACGTGGTGCGGGACGGCCAGTCGTGCGCCTGAGCACCCGCGCCCCCGGGCCGGCCACCGTCGCCAGCGAGCCCCTGCCCGCGTCCGTGCAGGACACGGCGGTGCCGGCGCTGCTGCTGCAGCACGCCACGGTCGGCTACGGCCGACGTCCCGTCGTCCACTCCGCCGACCTGCGCGTCGAACAGGGGCAGGCGGTCGCCCTGCTCGGCGCCAACGGCTCGGGCAAGTCGACCCTGGTGCGGGGCATCCTGGGCCTGGCCGAGGTCCTGTCCGGCCACGTCGACGTGCTCGGCGAGCACGTCGAGCACGGCGCCTCGGCCGCGGCGTCCCTGGTCGGCTACGTGCCCCAGCGTCACAGCGTGTCCGGCGCCGTCCCCAGCACGGCGGCCGAGGTCGTCGGGGCCGGGCTGCTGGCCTCGCGCGGGTTCTGGCGGGCGCCCCGGCGCGGCGACCGCGACCGCGTCATGGCCGCCCTGGCCGAGGTCGGGCTCGCCGACCGGGCCCGGACCCGGGTGGCGGAGCTGTCCGGCGGGCAGCAGCGGCGGGTGCTCATCGCCCGAGCGCTCGTGTCCTCGCCCCGGCTGCTGGTCCTCGACGAGCCGACCGCCGGCGTCGACCGGCGCAGCACCGAGCAGCTCGTGCGCACGCTCGCCGAGGTCAAGGCCGCCGGCCGGGCCATGCTCGTGGTCACCCACGACCTGGCCGAGCTGGGCCCGGTCCCGGACCGCGCGGTCACCATGCAGGACGGCCGGGTCGCCTCCGACCTGGCCTGCGTGTGCGACCCGGCGACCGGGTGCTGCACGACTGTCCCGGCCGGGCAGGTCTGACGTGCTCGCGGTCCTCGACTACGACTTCATGCGCCGGGCCCTGCTCGCGGCGCTCATGGTGGGCACGGTGGCCCCGCTCGTCGGGGTGTTCGTCGTCCAGCGGCGGCTGTCCCTCATCGGCGACGGGATCGGCCACGTGGCCCTCGCCGGCGTCGCCGTCGGGCTCATCACCGGCAGCTCGCCGACCTGGGTGGCGCTCGTCGCGGCGGTGCTCGCGGCCGTGGCGCTGGAGCTGGTCCGGGCCTCCGGGCGCACCAGCGGCGACCTCGCCCTGGCGATGCTCTTCTACGCCGGAATCGCGGCCGGCGTCGTGCTCGTCAGCCTGTCCCCCGACGGCAGCGCGGCCAACCTCGTCGCCTACCTGTTCGGGTCCATCACCACGACGACCTCCGCGGACCTGGCGCTGTTCGCCGGGCTGGCCGTCCTCGTCGTCGTCAGCGTCGCCCTGCTCGGGCGCGCGCTGTACGCGGTGAGCGACGACGAGGAGTTCGCCCGCGCCTCGGGGCTGCCGGTGCTCGCGGTCAACCTCGTGCTCGCGGTGCTCGTGGCCGCCACCGTGGTGCTGAGCATGAGGGTGGTGGGCCTGCTGCTCATCAGCGCGCTCATGGTGGTGCCGGTGGCCCTGGCCCAGCTGGTCGCGCGCAGCTTCGCCCAGACCGTGGTCGTCGCCTGCGCCACGGGGCTCGTCGCCTCGCTGCTGGGGACCACGCTGTCCTTCTACGCCGACACCCCCTCCGGCGGGACGATCGTCCTGCTGGCGGTCGGCGCCTTCGCCGTCACCGCCCTGGCCACCCTCGGCACCGGCAGGGCGCGCGCCCTGCGCCACCGACGCCGGCACGGGCTGCCCGAGCAGCACGGCGACCACGTCCACCACGGTGAGCACGTCCACGGCGAGGACGGCTGCGAGCACCCGGTCGTCGCCCACCACGACCACGTCGACTACGTGCACGACGGTCACCGGCACTCGCCGCGCCTGACCCGGCACGGCGTCGGCTACGACGAGCACTGAGGAGCACCGGGACCGTGGCGGACGGGACGGCGCGCCTTCTCGAGGAGCACGAGGCGGTCAGCGAGCTCTTCCGCACGCTCGGCTCCCCCGTGCGGGTCGCCGTGGTCACCCTGCTCAGCGAGGGCGAGATGTGCGTGCACGAGCTCGTCGACGCCCTGGCCCTCCCCCAGCCGCTCGTGTCGCAGCACCTGCGGGTGCTGCGGGAGGCCCACCTGGTGACCCGGACCCGCCGCGGCCGCGAGGTCGCCTACGTCCTGGGCGACCACCACGTCGCGCACATCGTCGCCGACGCCCGCACGCACGCCGTCGAGCAGGCCCCGGCCGTCCTCGACGACGACCCGCACGAGCCGCCGGCATGACGGCCGCGGCCCCGTGGCAGGGTGGGCGGCCGTGAGCACCGAGACCTCCCCCGTGCGACGGCACACCCGGCAGCGCGCCGCCGTGCACGCCGCCCTGGAGCGGACCGAGGAGTTCGTCAGCGCGCAGGAGCTGCACGCCGCGCTGCGCGCCGAGGGCGACCGGATCGGGCTGGCCACGGTCTACCGGTCGCTGCAGACGCTCACCGAGGATGGCCAGGTCGACGTGCGCCGCGGCAGCGACGGCGAGGCGCTGTACCGCCGCTGCAGCACCGGCCACCACCACCACCTGGTGTGCCGCCGCTGCGGGCGCACCGTGGAGGTCGAGTCGCGCGTGGTCGAGCGGTGGGCGGCCGGCGTGGCGGCCGACAACGGCTTCGTCGACGCCGTGCACACCGTCGAGATCACCGGTACCTGCGCGGCCTGCGCCGCGGCCGGCTGAGCCAGGCGCGCTGAGGCTCAGGGGCAGGCTGAGGGTCAGGGGCCGACCGGGTCAGCTGCCCCGGACCGCGTCGACCGCGCCGCCCCAGCGGCGGTCCCGGCGGGCGTAGGTCTCGCACGCCCGCCAGAGCGAGCGGCGGTCCACGTCGGGCCACAGCTCGTCGGTGAAGACCAGCTCGGCGTAGGCGGACTGCCACAGCAGGAAGTTCGACGTCCGCTGCTCCCCGGACACCCGCCAGAACATGTCGACGTCCGGCATGTCGGGCTCGTCGAGGTGGGCGGCGAGGAGCTCCTCGTCGACGTCCTTGGGCGACAGGGTGCCCGCCCGCACCTTGGCGGCGATCGCGGCCACGGCGTCGACGATCTCGGCCCGCCCGCCGTAGTTGACGCACATGGTGAGCGTGCAGACCGTGTTGTCGCGGGTGAGCTCCTCGGCGCGCTGGAGCTCGTCGACCACGCTGCGCCACAGCCGCGGCCGCCGACCGGCCCACCGGACCCGGACGCCCCAGGCGTGCATCTCGTCGCGGCGGCGGCGGATGACGTCCCGGTTGAAGCCCATGAGGAAGGCGACCTCCTCGGGCGACCGCTTCCAGTTCTCGGTGCTGAACGCGTAGGCGGAGACGTGGCCCACGCCGAGCTCGATGGCGCCGGCGACCACGTCGAGCAGCGCGGCCTCGCCGGCCTCGTGCCCCCGGGTGCGCGGCAGGCCGCGGCTGTTGGCCCAGCGGCCGTTGCCGTCCATGACGACGGCCACGTGGCGCGGGACGAGCTCGGCGGGGATGGCGGGCGGGGTGGCCCCGCTCGGGTGCGCCGGCGGTCGCTGCGGCGAGGACGGCTGCGGCGTCACGGGCTGCCACCCGGGGCCCTGGCGGCTCACGGTCGCTCCACCAGGCGCAGGGAGCGCACGCCGGACTCCAGGTGCCACTGCAGCAGGGCGGTGACCACCTCGCTGGCGCGGCGCCGCGCCCAGTCCTCGCTGGCCTCCGCCGCGTCCCAGTCCCCGCTGAGCAGCTCGGCGAGCAGCCGCACGGTCTCGGCGGGCAGGTGCGCGGAGCCCTGCGCGCGGCACACCGGGCAGACCACCCCGCCCGCGTCCAGGGCCACCGCGGAGTGCGGCCCGGGGGCGCCGCAGCGGGTGCAGGCGTCGAAGCCGGGCCCGTAGCCGGCGACGGCCAGGGCGCGCAGGGCGAAGGCGTCGAGCACCAGGCCGGGCTCGCGCCGGGTGACCGTGAGCGCGTTGAGCCCGCCGACCAGCAGCGAGTACAGCGCCGGCGACGGCTCCCGCTCGACCGGCAGCAGCCGCAGCGCGGTCTCCAGGACGGCGGTGCCCGCGGTGTAGCGGGCGTAGTCCGCGCCGACGTACTGGGCGAACGGGTGCACGGTCTCGGCCTGCGTGACGATGTCGAGCGAGCGGCCGGTGTGCAGCTGGAGGTCGACGTGGCTCATCGGTTCCAGCCGGGCCCCGAACTTGGAGCGGGTGCGCCGGACCCCCTTGGCGACCGCCCGGACGAGCCCGGTCTCGCGGCAGAGCACCGTGACGATCTTGTCCGCCTCGCCGAGCAGGTGGCTGCGCAGCACCACGCCGGTGTCGCGGTAGAGGCCCACGGGGCCATCATGCCCCGCCGCGGGGACGGGCCCCGGACGCCACGAGGCCCGTCACCGGTGGCGCCGTGGTGGCAGCCGGGGTGACGGGCCTCGTGACGGGGGGTGCGGACGCACCCCCGTGCGGGGCAGCCTCAGAGGCGGGTGCGCCTGGGGTTGGCCAGCGAGGTGTCGGGCGCGTCCAGCTTGGCGGTGAGGCTGGCGGCGGTGGGGAGCGTGAGGTCGGTGGTGTCGGGGTTCATGGTGGGCCTCCGCGGTCGTACGACGTGACGACGATCGGTCGTCCTGACGAGTATGACCCGGCTGGGCCGTCCGGAAACGTCGTCTGCGTCACACCGGCCCCCCGGCCGGCACGTTCCGTCTAGCCCTGGCCCCCGAGCAGGACCGGGAGGGTGGTGGCGACCACGCCGAGCAGCTGGGCGAGCACGGACAGCACCATGAGCAGCAGCAGGCCCGTGAGGCCGACGTTGACCCACAGCGCCACGGCCGCCAGCTCCCGCCCGGAGCGGGTGCCGGTGACCGGGTGCGTCTCGCGCCGGGCCAGGTAGGCGAGCACGATCCCGACCGGGGGGGCGACGGCGACGCACACCAGCGCCACGATCGCGAGGGTGCTGGTCGGCCGCACCGGTACCCAGCCGGGCGGCGGTCCGTACCCCGGGGGCCACGCCCCGGGCGGGCCGTACCCCGGCGCAGGGCCGTAGCCAGGTCCGGGGCCGTAGCCGGGCGCGGGGCCGTACCCGGGCCCAGCGCCGTAGCCGGGCGCGGGGCCGTACCCGGGCCCAGCGCCGTAGCCGGGCCCAGCGCCGTACCCGGGCCCAGCGCCGTACCCGGGCGGCGGCGCGTCCCGGGGCGCCGGACCGTCCCCGGGCACCTGCCCCGGCGGGGGCACGCTCACCTGCGCAGCGCCCGGTTGACGGCCGACACGACCGCCTCGAGCGAGGCCGTGACGATGTTCGCGTCGATGCCGACGCCCCAGAGCACCTGCCCGCCGACCGCGCACTCCACGTAGGCGGCGGCGGTCGCGTCGCCGCCGGCGCTCATGGCGTGCTCGGCGTAGTCCAGGACGCGGACGTCGACGCCGACCTGCGCCATGGCGGTGGTGAACGCCGCGATCGGGCCGTTCCCGGAAGCCGTGAGCGTGACCTCCTCCTGACCGTCACGGACGACGACGGTGAGGGTGTCGTCGGCGTCCACCTCGCCCCGCGACTCTACCGAGCGCAGCTCGAACCGGCCCCAGCGCGCCTCGGAGGTGCCGACCGGCAGGTACTCGTCAGCGAACACCGTCCACAGCTCGGCCGGGCTGATCTCGCCGCCGCCGAGGTCGGCGTGCAGCTGCACCGCGTGGGACAGCTCGATCTGCAGCCGGCGCGGCAGGTCCAGGTGGTGCTCGGTCTTCATCAGGTAGGCGACGCCGCCCTTGCCGGACTGGCTGTTGACCCGGATGACGGCCTCGTAGCTCCGGCCCAGGTCCTTGGGGTCCACCGGCAGGTACGGCACGGCCCAGGCGTGCTCGTCGACGGGGACGCCGGCCTCGCGGGCGTCCTTCTCCAGGTGGTCGAAGCCCTTCTTGATGGCGTCCTGGTGGGAGCCGGAGAAGGCCGTGAACACCAGGTCGCCGCCGTAGGGGTGCCGCTCGTGCACGGGCAGCTGGTTGCAGTGCTCGACGGTGCGGCGGACGTCGTCGATGTCGGACAGGTCGACCATGGGGTCGATCCCCTGGCTGAACATGTTGAGCGCCAGCGTCACCAGGTCGACGTTGCCGGTGCGCTCGCCGTTGCCGAACAGGCAGCCCTCGACGCGGTCCGCGCCGGCCAGCAGGCCCAGCTCGGCGGCCGCGACACCGGTGCCGCGGTCGTTGTGCGGGTGCAGGCTGAGCACGAGGGAGTCGCGGCCCTGCAGGTTGCGGTGCATCCACTCGATGGAGTCGGCGTACACGTTGGGCGTGGCCATCTCGACCGTCGCGGGCAGGTTGACGATGAGCGGGTTGTCCGGGGTCGGCTCGAGCACGTCGGCGACCTCGTCGCAGACCCGCTTGGCGAACTCCAGCTCGGTGCCGGTGTAGGACTCGGGGCTGTACTCGAAGCGGATCTCGGTGTCGCCCATGTCCTCGGCGTACTTCTTGCAGAGCCGCGCCGCGGACGTCGCGATGTCGGCGATGCCGTCCATGTCGAGGCCGAACACGACGCGCCGCTGCAGCGTCGAGGTCGAGTTGTAGAAGTGGACGATGGCCTGCTTGGCCCCGACCAGGGACTCGTAGGTGCGGGCGATGAGGTGCTCGCGCGCCTGCGTGAGGACCTGGATCGTCACGTCGTCGGGGATGCGGCCGGTCTCGACCAGCGCGCGGACGAAGTCGAAGTCCGTCTGGCTGGCCGACGGGAAGCCGACCTCGATCTCCTTGTAGCCGAGGCGCACGAGCAGGTCGAACATCCGCATCTTGCGCTCGACGTTCATCGGGTCGATGAGCGCCTGGTTGCCGTCGCGCAGGTCGACCGCGCACCAGCGCGGGGCGGCCTCGAGGCGCTTGTCGGGCCAGGTCCGGTCCGGCAGCTCGACGCGGAGCTGCTCGTGGAAGGGGACGTAGCGACCGAAGGGCATGCCGGAGGGCTGCTGCGGGTGGATCGTGGGAGACATCTGGGTTCCTCGCCTGTGGGATGGGCCTGGGGGCCGGCAGGGTGGAACCTCCGCGCAGGGGCGGCCGACCTGTCAGTGGGCCCCGGCGCGGCGAGCAAGCAGGAGGCTGGTCGTCCGCACCCGGACAACGTACACGCGTGCACGCGCACACCCACGCACGGCGACCGCCCTCACCCGCAGGTGGGGACGGCCGCCGTCGACGTGCGGGGACCCGGCCGCGACCGGGTCCCTGACCGGCCTAGAGCTCGTCGGCGAGGCGGCGCAACTCCTCGGCGAGCGCCTCCTGGCCGACACCCTTGAGCTGCCCGGCCTTGGCGCGCAGGGTGGCGGACGCCGCCCGCGCGTCCCTCGCGGCCAGCCCCTCGGCGCGGTCGACGAAGCGGGCGACCCCGGCCTCGTCGCGGGCGCTCAGCGCGCCCGCACGGACGGCCTGGTCCGACGTCGCCCGGACCAGCGTGAAGCTCGGCTCGTGGACGACCGGCTCCTGGGACTGGGCGTTGAGCACCGGCACCCGGGCCGCCGCGGCGGCGGCGATCTCGTCCTCGGACAGCGCCGCGGTGCCTGTCAGGCCCCAGGTGTCCAGGCCGAGGAAGATCTCGTTGCCGAAGACCGCGCCGTTGTACCAGTACGTCGACCAGTACCCGCCCTGGTGGAACACGGTCGGGTGGTACGGGCCGCGGTCGAAGAACCCGATCTCCTCGGGGTTCGCGGAGTCGGTGAAGTCGAACACCGACGTGCCGCCCTCGTACCAGGCCTGGACCATGACGTCGCGGCCGGGCACGGGCACGAGGTTGCCGTTGTGCGCGACGCAGACCTCGTTCTCGGCCTGCACGCCGGGGATCTTGTAGTAGCTGCGCCACTGCAGCGACGGCGTGCCGTCGGCGGCCCGGACGATGTCGAAGATCGCGTTGGCGCCCCAGTTGGTCGGGTCGCCGGGCTGGCAGCGGGCAGCCCCGCCGCCGCCCCACTCGTCGGTGAAGACGACCTTGGTGCCGGCGTCGTTGAAGGTCGCGGAGTGCCAGTAGGCGAAGTTCGGGTCGGTGACGTTCGTGACGCGCCGGGGGTTGGCGGCGTCGGAGATGTCGAGGAGCAGCCCGTCGCCCTGGCAGGCGCCGGCGGCGAGCCCGATGGCCGGGTAGGCGGTGATGTCGTGGCACGCGGCCGTCGCCGACACGCGCTGCCCGCCCGCGGCGTTACCCGGTGCGGAGGCGCGGGGGTCGTCGGCCGGGAGGGTCGGCTGGGTCCCGCCGGGGTTGAGGCCCGCGACGGAGGTGGCGCTGGCCATCACGCGCGGGCTGCCGACGACGCGCGCGGCGGCCGGGTCGGCCAGCGGGACCTCGATGACGTCGATGCTGTAGGCCGAGGTCAGCGGGTCGGTCGTGGAGCTGGGGCGGCAGCCGGCGAGCTGGGTGGCGGCGCGGACGCCGGCGGTGCCGGAGTTGTAGACCCACACCCTGTCCTCGACGCCCGGCTGGGTGACGAGCGTGTGGGTGTGCGAGCCGCGGCAGGTCTGCACGCCGGCGACCTGGACCGGCGCCAGCGGGTCGCTGATGTCGAAGACGCGGACGCCGCGGAAGACCGCCGACGTCGGGGAGGTGCTGCAGTCCACGCGGCCGGCGCCTGACTCGACGGACATGAAGAGCAGGTCGCCGTGGACCGACACGTCGCCCTGGCCGCCGGGACAGTTGACGGTGGTCCGGAGCACGGGGTCACCCGGGTCGGAGACGTCGTACACGCCGAAGCCGCGGTAGTTGCCCGAGAAGGCGTAGTCGCCCTGGAACGCGATGTCGGAGTTGATGTTGCTGTAGTTGAAGGCGCCCGCGGCGCCGACGTAGGCGGGCTTGGAGCGCTCGGCGAGCAGCTCCATCCCCTCCGCCGCGGTCTCGGCGTCCCTCAGCGGGTCGGTGAACGCGGCGCCGTCCTCGTCCTGCTGCGTGCCGGGCGCGAGGCCCGCGCGGGGGTCCGGCTGCGTCAGGGCCGCGGCGGCCGCGGCCGGCACGAGCGCTGCGGCGACCGCGACG
>NZ_JBBEOI010000017.1 GCF_037860755.1 Aquipuribacter hungaricus
CGGGGGCCCCGGCCGGCCGCGGGGCGCCGGCCGGCCGCGGGGCGGGGCGGGCGCGACGGAGCCGGACCAGGGCCACGACGCCGATGACGACCCACACCGTGTTGAGCGCGGCCGATGGCCAGGCGCCGTGGTGCGCCCCGTTGACGAGCAGCCCTGCCGCGCCGCCGAGGTTGAGCAGCTGGAAGCCCGTGCTGCGCCCGTCCAGGCGACCGGCCGAGACCAGGCCGTAGGCCAGCAGCAGCGCGGTGGCCCCGACCCACCCCGCCCCGTCGACGAGCACCGCCGTCATGCCGGACCGTCGACGAGAGGCGCTGTCACGCCGGGCCGTCGACGAGCGCGTAGGCGCGTACCGGCCAGGTGCCGAGCCCGTGCCACGCCAGCGGCACCGCGTGCAGCCGGGCGCCCCGGGCGGGCAGCGCTGCCAGGCCGGTGAGGTGCTCGAGCACGAGGACGCCGGCCCCCAGGAGGGTGGTGTGCACGGGGCGGACGGTGTCGTCCAGGTCGTCGATGTTCACCGAGTCGATGCCGACCAGGGTCGGCCGTCGCTCCGCCAGCCAGGCCGCCGCGTCGCCGGTGAGGAAGGGCGCGTCGGCCGCGTAGGCCTCCGAGCCCCACCGGGCGTCCCCGTCGGTGCGCACGAGGACAGCCGCGCCTTCGACGTCCTCGTCACCGAGGGCCCCCGCCAGCACGTCGGCGCCGACGGCCCGCCCGCCGCGGGCGTCGACGAGGACGAGCGGGACGTCGGCCACGGCGGCCAGCGGGACACCGGCGAGGTCGGTGCCGTCGGCGAAGCGGTGGAACGGGCTGTCGAGGTAGGTGCCGGTGTTGCCGACCATGCAGACCCGGTCGACCTGGAACGTCGTGCCGGTGCTCCGCCGGTAGTCCTCGCGGCTGCGGAACGCCTCGTGCTCCGGCCCGGGCAGCCCGGGGTGGGTGTACATGCCGGGGGCGAGGTCGTGCGAGAGGTCGAGGATCTGCGTCATGGCACCAGGCTGCCCGCCCCTGGCGCGGTCGGACAGCGGCCTCCTCGCGGGTGAAGATTCAGTGCGGCTTCAGGCCCCGCCGGGGCGGGCGGCCTGTCGGCGCAGCGCGGCGAGCACCACCTCTGCGGCGGCCGTCGGCTCGTGGCGGCCCTCGCGGTGGGCGACGGTCAGCACCCTGGCCCCGGCGTCGAGGCCGTCTGTGAGGCCGGCGCCGGTGGTACCGGCCGTCCCGGGCGTGGCGATGGCGTCGTCGTGGGCGGAGCCCTGGACCGGCGGGGCGCCCGGCGCCCCGTGGGTGCGGACGTCGGGGTGGCGGAGCTGGTCCAGCGCGAGGTCGGGGACGAGGGCGGCCCCCAGCCCGGCACCGACCAGGGCGAGGACGGCGGGGTACTCCAGGCAGACGTGGGCGACGGCGGGGCCCCGGCCGCCGACGAGCCGGTCCAGCGCGGCCCGCGCGGTGCTGCCCGGGGGGCCGGCCACCCACGGCCCGGAGAGGACCTCTGCCGTCGTGCGGGCGGGCCACGAGGTCGGCACGACGACCCGGTAGGGGTCGCGCAGCAGCGGGCGGACGACCACGCCCGGGGTGCTGCCGACCGGGGCGTCACCGTCGCGCTCGAGGACCGCGACGTCGAGGCGTCCCGCGGCCAGGTCGTGGGTGGCGGCGGGGTCGCTGGCCTCGACCACCCGGGGCCGGACCGCGGGGTGGCTGGTCAGCAGCCCGGCGACGGCCGGCGCGACGAGCCGGCGGAGGGCGGTGGGGAAGGCACCCACCACGACGGGCCCGGCAGCCGCGCCGCGCAGGGTGGACACCGTCTGCTCCGCGGCCTCGAGGGCTGCCGCCAGGTCGTCGGCGTGCGCGCTGACCGCCTGGCCGACCGCGGTGAGGGCCAGGCTGCGCCCGCCGCCCAGGCGGGACCGGTCGACCAGCGCGAGCCCCGTCTCGGCCTCGAGCCGGGCCAGGTGCTGGCTGACGGCGGACGGCGTGAGGCCGAGACGTTCGGCAGCGGCGAGCACGCCGCCGTGCCGGTGCACGGCGCGCAGCACGAGCAGGCGCCGGGGGTCGAGCGTCATGCGGGCACCCGGTCCGTCAGAGGCGTTCGCGCAGGCCGGTCGCCCGGGCGGCCGGGCGGTCGACGGACGCGGCGAACGCCTCGGCGGAGCCGACGACACGGACATGGCGGACGGCGCGGGTGATGGCCGTGTACAGCGTCTCCCGGGTGGCCAGGGGCGACGCGGCGGTCGGCAGCACGACGGTCACGCGGTCGAACTGCGACCCCTGGCTGCGGTGGACCGTCATGGCGTGGACCGGTCGCACGTCGCCGAGCCGGGCGAGCGCCACCGGCGTCGGCTCGCCGCCGCGGGCGAACCAGGCACGCATCCCGCCGCCCGGGTCCGCCACGACGACCCCGGTGTCGCCGTTGAACAGGTTGGTCTCGTAGTCGTTGGTCGTGACGAGCAGCGGCTCGCCCGGGTGGTGGCCGTCGGCCCGCTGCCCCCCGAGGTCTGCGGGGTCGTCGCTGCGGTCCTCGGCGAGCCAGCGGGTGGTGAGCCACTCCCAGTGCTGCACGCCTCGGGGTCCCCGCCGGTGGGCGCAGAGCAGGCGGTGGGCGTCGAGGGCCTCGAGCGCCGCGGACGGGTCCCCGGCCAGGGCGGTCCGGCGCAGAGCCGCCCCCCACGCCCGCACGTCGGTCTCGACGGGCGCCAGGAGCGCCGGGGTCAGCGGGTCGTCGTCGGCGACCTCGAGCAGCTCGACACCCTCCCCGCCGGAGCGCAGCAGGTCCACGGCGCGGTCGACGTCACCGGCGCGGACGGCGTCGGCGAGCCCGCCGATGGCCGACCCCGCGGCGAACCGGTGGTTGACCGTGAGCGCCGCGATCCCGTCCCGCACCCGTGCCGCGGGGCCGGGTGGTGCCGGCGCCGAGCCGTGGTCCGGCGACACCGCGTCCAGGGCGGCGGTCATGGCCGGGGTGCGCGCGCCCAGCGAGGCCCGGTCCACCAGGTCACCGAGCACCGCGCCGGCCTCGACCGAGGCGAGCTGGTCGGGGTCGCCGACCAGCACGAGGCGGGTGTCCTCGCGCAGCGCCTCGAGAAGCCGGGCCATCATCGTCAGCGGCACCATCGACGCCTCGTCCACCACGACCACCTCGACGGGGAGCCGGTTGGTCGCGTCGTGCCGGAAGCGGCTGCGGGAGCCGGGGCGCCATCCGAGCAGGCGGTGCAGCGTGACGCCGGTGAGCCCGTCGACACCCCGGCGGTCGGCCTCGGACGGGAGCTGGGACGCCGAGCGGCGGACGGCCTCCTCCAGCCGGGCGGCGGCCTTGCCCGTCGGCGCCGCGAGGGCCACCCGCCACGTCGGGTGCTGCTCGGTGACCAGGGCCAGCAGGCGCGCCACCGTGGTGGTCTTGCCCGTGCCGGGCCCGCCGGCGAGCACGGACACCCGCGACAGGGCGCACACCGCCGCGGCCCGCCGCTGGTCGGCGTCCCCGGACCGGGGGAACAGCCTGTCCAGCCCGCCCGCGAGCCGGTCGAGGTCCAGGTCGTCGGGCAGCTCGGCCGTCCGGCGGCGCAGCTCGTCGACCACCTGCTGCTCCTGGGCGTCGTAGCGGGCCAGCCAGAGCCGGGAGCCGCGCTGGCGCAGAGGGGCACCGGGCCCGCGGGTGAGCGGGCTGGCCGCGCAGGCCTGCACCCAGCCGGCGACGTCGGGCCACGGCAGGTCGGGCGGGAGCGTGACCAGGTCGGCGGCGGCCTCGTCCACGTCGGGCACGGCCGTCTCCGCCACGGTCGCGAGGTCGACGACGACCGACCCGGCACGCGTGGACCGGACGGTGAGGGCAGCGGCGAGCAGCACCTGCTCGTCCGTCTCCTGCACGAGCGCGCCCAGCCGGCGGGCGACGTGCACGTCGGCCGCGGTGAGCACGCCGGCGACGTTGAGCTCGGCGAGCAGGCCGTCGGCGCGCAGCGCGAGCTCGGGGGAGTGCACGCTCATGCGCCACCTGCCAGCAGGTCGGAGAGGTCGACGACGAGCCCGGCGGGCGGTCGCCAGGCGAACACCCCGGGCACGTGCCCGTCGGCGCCGTGCACCCCGGGGCCGCTCATGCCGCGCAGGTACAGGTACAGCACCCCGCCGAGGTGGCGCTCCGCGTCGTAGCCGGGGCGGCGCCAGCGGAGGAAGCGGTGCAGCGCGACCGTATACAGCAGGGCCTGCAGCGGGTAGTGCGCGTCGACCATGGACCGCTCGAGGGCGTCGTGCCGGTAGTGCCAGGCGGTGAGGGGCTCCTCGCGCGGGGCGAGCCGGTTCGTCTTGTGGTCCACGACGAGGTACCGCTCGGCCCCGGGCGCGCCCACCCGGACCACCGCGTCCACCGACCCGCTGAGGTAGCCGCGCAGCGGGGGCGTAGCGAGCTGGGCCAGGGCGTCGGGGTACCCGGACAGCACCCCGGTAGGGACGTGACGGCGCCAGAGGTCGACGAGCCCGCCGAGGAGCGCGGCGCCTGCCCCGGGGGTGTCGCCGCCGGCCAGGGGCAGCTCGAAGTCGAGCTCCGGCAGCATGTCCTGGCGGCGGACCTGCCCGAAGGACAGGTCGTCGGCCAGCGGGCCCAGCGGGGTCGCCAGGGCGGTCGCGAGCGCGTCCGTCAGCGGGACGGGGTCCCGCCCCCGGGTGAGCGACCCGACGAGGTCGGCGAGGGACGACGGGCCGCCCGGGCCGTGGACGGCCGGGTCGTGGTGCTCGAGGACCCGGTGGACGAGGGTGCCGAACCCGGTGCCGCCGGCGAGGTCGTGCCAGCGGGAGGGCACGTCGTGCAGGGCCGCGTCGGGGTCGTCGGCGGGGGGCCTCACGTCGTCGGACTCCTCGACGTCCGCCTCGTCGTCCTTCTGCGAGGTCTCCGGCTCGCTGCCGAACCCCGGGACCGTCGGCGTCGTCGCGCTGCCGGGGCCGGCTGAGTACGTCGCCTCGTGCGCGGCGTGGGTGATGGCGCTGTAGCTGGTCCGGCGCCAGGTGAGGTCGAGGTCGCGCGCCAGCCGGCCCAGCTCGAGCCGGGGTGCCGGGGCTGTCGGTACCTGCCAGACGCCGACCGGGGGGACGGTGCCGTCCACGGGCACCGGCGCCACCGACAACGTCCCGCCGCTGGCGGTGGCCCGCGCCCGGAAGGCCGTCAGGGCGGCGGCGTCGCTCGGGACGGCGACCTTGAGCGGCGCCACGGTCGTGGGGTCGTCGTGGAGCAGCAGCCGGTGCAGCGGGGCGGACGTGGTGTTCGCCGTGGGCGCCCACCACGTGATGACCTTCGCCTTGGCGCGGGTCAGCGTGACGTAGGCCAGGCGGAGCTCCTCGTCGGCCTCCTCGCGCTGCTGGGCAGCGGCGTGCTCGTCGAAGCCCGGGCTGCCGGCGCCGCCGACGTCGCGGGTGCGGGTGCCGCGCTCGTCGTGGAAGCGCGGGTAGGCGGGCGTGGGGGACCAGTGGCTCCACAGCGAGGGCGCCAGGACGACCGGGAACTCCAGGCCCTTGCTCATGTGCGAGGTGAGGACCTGCACCGCGTCGGCGTCCGTCTCCAGACGGCGGCTCCGCTCGCCGGGGTCCGTGAGCTCGGTCCGGCGCCGGTGCAGCCAGGAGGCCAGCGCCGTGAGCCCGAGGTCCGCGTCGAGGGCGGCGCCGTGCAGCACCTCCCCGACGTGGCGGAGGTCGGTGAGCAGCCGCTCGCCGTCCGGCTGGGACAGGAGCCGCTCCTGCAGGCCGAGCCCCACCTGCACCGCCTCGAACAGGGCCGCCACCCCGCGGTCGGCGAGGACGCGCAGCCACGCGCGCACGCGCAGCGCGAGGGTGTCGAGCTCGTCGCCCGTGACGAGGGCCGCCGCGTCCATCCCCACCAGCCGCCCTACGGCGAGCCGGCGCAGCCGGGCCGGGCGGTGCGGCTGCTCCAGCGCCTCGAGCAACCACTGCCACTCCTCGGCAGCGGGCGTGGCGAACACGCTGCTCCGCCCGGACACGACGGCGGGGACGCCGGCCTGGCGCAGCCGGTCCTGGACCGCCGTCGCCTCCGGGTTCGTGCGGACGATGACCGCGATGTCCCCGGGGTGCAGCGGGCGCTCGTGCCGCTCCTCCGCCAAGGCGCTGCTGCGGTCGCACAGCACGTGCCCGCCCGACAGCAGCCCGACCACCTGGCGGACGCAGTCCTCCCGCACCGTCGTCCGTGCCGCGCCCGCGGGCACCAGGTCCGAGCGGTTGAGGGAGTGGCCCTCGCGAGGGACCACCCGCAGCTCGACCGGGGCGCCCACGTCGAGCATGCGCCCCTCGTGCTGGGCGCCGACGGGGAGCACGCGGATGGCCTCGTCGCCGAGGGCCGCGCCGCCCAGCAGCGCCGACAGCCCGGCGAGCACGCCGGCGTCGCTGCGGTAGTTGCGGGGCAGCGTGGTCAGGGAGCCGGCGTCGTGCCGGGCGTCGAGGTAGGAGCGGACGTCGGCGCCGCGGAAGCCGTAGATGGCCTGCTTGGGGTCGCCGACCAGGACGAGGGTGGCGTGGCCGTGGAACGCGGTGCAGAGGATGCGCCACTGCACGGGGTCGGTGTCCTGGAACTCGTCGACGAGCACGACCCGGAAGCGGGCCCGCATCCGGGCGGCGGCCACGTCGGAGGTGTCGGGGTCCCGCAGGGCCATGTCCAGCCGGTCGACCATGTCGTCGTAGTCGATGACGCGGCCGAGGCGCTTGCGGCGGACGACCTCGTCGCGCACGGCGGTCGCGACCCGGGCGCGGAGCCTCGCCCCCTCGTCGTCGGTGAGGTCGGCGCGGGGGACCAGCGGCGTCGAGGCCTCGAAGGCGACGGCCCGCGCGAGGGCGCGGAACTCCTCGGGACGCATCGTCGCGCCCTCCGCCGAGGGGTGGCCCCACTTGCGGACGTACAGGTCGTCGGCGACCTCCGTCACCAGGTCCGAGGGGTCCTCGACCAGGACGGCGTCCCGGTCGTGGTCCGCTGCGGTCCCCAGCTCGCGGAGCATGGCGTGGCAGAAGGCGTGCGTCGTGGTGACCGTCGCCCCGTCGAAGTCGGCGAGCGCCTGGTCCAGCCGCGAGCGCACCGGACCCGCGGCTGCGTCGTCCCGGTCCAGCACCAGCCGTTCCCGCACCCGTGCCCGCAGCTCGCGGGAGGACTCGCGGCTGAAGCTGACCACGAGCAGCTCGTCCATGCCGAGAGGACGCCCGCCGGGCAGCCCCTCGGCGACGTAGCGGGAGACCAGGCGGGCGATCGTGTACGTCTTGCCGGTCCCGGCGCTGGCCTCGATGACGCTCGTGCCGCTGGGCAGGGTCCCGCCCAGGTCGAACGGCGGCGGGTCTACGACCGTCCCCGACTCCGGAGACCCCGACGGCACAGTGATGGCGCCCGGCGCGTGGGGGGCGTCGTCCACCGTGGCGTCGAAGAGGCTCATGCGGACACCTCGCTGACCTCGTGCGCGATGAGTGGCCCCCACACCCGGCGGGCGAGGACGCCGAAGCGGTCGCCCTCCTCGTCGTGCGGCCAGCCCCGGGCGTCGTGGTCGGAGGGCTCGGCACGCTCGGCCACCAGGTCCTCGAGCCCCGCGGCCCCGCCGAGCAGCAGCTGGTGCTCGGGGTCGGAGCGCTCGCCGGGGAACCTGCCGTCGTCCCACATCGTCGCCGCGGCCGTCCGGGCGCTCGCGGGCCGCCGCCCCCGGGAACGGTGGGCGGCATACGTCTCGCCCGTCTTGAGGGGGAGCGGCAGGGGGCGCGCCAGCCCGGCCCGGTGCACCTGCACCATCTGGCGCAGCAGGTCCAGCGCGACGGGACCGTCCACCGGGCCGAGGGTGCTCGTCGCGCAGGCGTCCTTGTCCCTGCCGCTGCCCCGCCCGACGGTGACGGCACGCCACTGCCGCTGCGGGTGGCAGGCCGCGAGCGCCAGCAGGTGCAGCCAGGCGGTCAGCCGGTGCTTGGGACCGAGCGTGGAGTAGACGACGCCCACCAGCGTCCCGTCGTGCACGCCGGCGACCGTGCCGGTCAGCAGGGTCCCGTCGCCCAGGTCGACGCTGACGTCGACGGCGTCGGGGTCGGCCTGCAGGAGCGGCCCGGCGCACCCGGCCAGCACCTCGACCCGCGGCCCCAGCGTGCGGAGGACCGTCCCGCCGAGGGGTCCGGGAGGCAGCACCGCACGCCCGCGCTCGAGCGTCATGACCTGCTGCGGGTCGAGCCCGGCCAGCCGGTCGGCGAGCATCCGGTCGCCGACGCCCCACTGCTGCAGCGCGTCGAGGTCCACGGCGAGCGCGTCGTCGGGGTCCCCGTCGCGCTCCCCGAGCGTGATCTGCAGCCGCTGGCGAAGGTATCCCTTGGCGGGGTGCACGAGCATGCGCACGAGGTCGTCGAGGGCGACATCACCGGGCTCCACCGGTGGCAGCGGCCGGCTGAAGAGCGGCGGCGGCTCCTGGCGCTCGCGGACGGCGGCGACGGCACCGCAGTGGGCCCGCGGGTCGAAGCTGAACGGCCCGGGTCGGCCCAGCGCCCCGGGGACGAAGCTGCGGGCGTCGAACGGCTGCAGCGGGTGGCGGGTGGTGACCGCGTCGCGGACCCGGCCGCCGCCGGGCACGGCCGCCGTGCGGTCGAGGGCGTCGAGGAGCTCGCCGAGGGGGACCGCGGGCGGCACGGCCGCACCCGTCCGCTCGTCGGCCCCGGTGTAGGTGATGACGAGGGTGTCGCCGGCGGCGCACACGGCGTCCAGGAGCAGCTGCCGGTCCTCGCTGCGCGGGTCCCGGTCGCCCACCTCGGGGTCGCGGGCGAGCAGGTCGTCGCCGTCGCGCACCGTCTGCCGCGGGAACGTGCCGTCGTCCAGCCCCAGCAGCACGACCACCCGGTGGGGGACCGAGCGCATCGGCACGAGGGTGCAGACCGTCAGCGCGCCGGTGCGGAACCCGGCCTTGGTCGGCCGCCCGGCCAGGGCACCTCGCAGCACCGGTCGCAGCTCGACCAGCGAGAGCGACGCGCCGGGACGGTCGGCCGCGGTGCCCGCCCCGGAGCCCACGCCCGTGCTGGCTCCGTCCTCGTCACCCTCCGCCCCCTCGACCAGCGCCTCGAGGAGCACGTCGCGGAGCTGGAGCTCCTGCCACGCCCCGTCGGCCTCGTGCGCCGCGAGCTGCAGGACGGCCTCCTCGAGCAGGTCGGCCCAGGCCTCCGGCGTGCGGGCGACCGCCATGCCGGCGTGCGCCGCGTCGAGACGGTCGAGCAGCTCGGCGAAGCGCCCCGCCAGGTCGATGTCGCTGGAGTCGACGTCGTCGAGCGGGACGAGCCCGCCGAGGGTGGCGGCCTCCATACCCTGGCCGGGGTCGACGGCAGCGCCGAGAAGGATGCGGTCGATCCCGCGGCGCCAGGTTCCGTCCGGCACCCGCTGCAGCGACCAGCCGGCGCGGTGCCCCTCGTGCAGGCCCCACCGGGTCCCGCTCGCCGCCGTCCAGTCCCGGAGGCGCTCGAGCTCGTCGTCGTCGAAGCCGAAGCGCCGGGCCACGGCCGGGTGGCCGGCGAGGTCCAGCACCTCGGTCGCGGTGAGGCGTGCGGTGCCGAGGTCGAGCAGCCGGTCCAGGACGGCCAGCAGGGGGTTGGCCTGGTGCAGCGCCCGGTCGGCGACCCGCACGCGCAGCCGGGCGGCGGGGTGGGTGCCGTCGGTGCTGCCGGCCTCCTCGCCGCGCGTCGCGAAGGCGGCGGCGAGCAGCGGCGCGAAGGCCTCGACGTCCGGGCACATGACGAGGACGTCGCGCGGCTCGAGGGTCGGGTCGTCGGCGAGCAGCCCGACGACCACCTCGCGCAGCACCTCCACCTGCCGGGTCCGGCCGTGGCACGCGTGCACCTGCACGCTGCGGTCGGCGGGGTCGAGCGCCGGCGGGTCCGCCGGGACGCGGTCGAGCGCCAGGTCCTCGCGCAGCCGCGAGAGCAGGTCGGACCCCGCCCGTCCGGAGGGGTGGTGCACGTCGGCGTGGTCCGGGACGTGGGCCCCCAGGAGGTGCTGCAGCTCCCGGAGGTCCCGTGACAGCGAGGCCAGCAGGGGGTTGCCGAGGGACGTCCCCGTGTTGTCGTCGGCGCGGCGCACGACCGGGCCGGACCCGGCAACGTGCTCCCACAGGGCCGGGGAGGCGTGGTGCAGCCACAGGTGCACCTCCCGGTGCTCCGCGAGGGCAGCCATGACGTCCAGGTCGACCCGGCTGAGACGGCTGGCGCCGAACACCGAGACCCGGCGGGGGACGTCGAGGTCGTCCGGCCGGCGGCGGACGACGTCGCAGACCTCGGCCTGCAGGTCGACCGGTGAGGTCCCGAGCTCCTCGCGCAGCCGGTTCCACAGCAGGTGCTGCCACAGCTCGTACGTGCCCAGCGGGCCCCCGTCGGGCAGGACGGGGTGCCCGGCGGCCCACCGACGCAGCATCTGCGGCCGGTTGCGGGCGTAGGAGTGGAAGAGGCGGGCGACCGAGGCGGCCAGGCTCAGGCGGCGTCCGGTGCTCTGGGACGGGACCGGCTGGCCCTCCAGGTAGAGGTGGCGGCGCAGGACCCGGGCCCAGTCCTCGGTCACGGCGTCGTCGACCGCCCGCAGCAGGGGCCACACCAGCCGTTCGGGGGTCCAGGCCTGCAGGGCCTCCGTCTGCTCGGGGGCCACGGTCGCCGTGGCCCGGGTCAGCAGGCGGTACGGGGAGGGGAACTCCACGCCGGCGCAGACGCCGTCCTGCGAGCCGGACGCCCCGAGACGGTGGGCCAGCCGCTGTGCCAGCCACCGCTCGACACCCCGCGCCGGGACGGCGACGAGCTCGGTGGCGAACGGGTCGTCCAGGGGGGTGGCGAGCAGCTCGGCGAGCGCGTCGGCGAGCACGGTCGCGCTCTCGGCGCGATGCACCACCAGCACCCGTCACCACCTCCTCTCGTCGTCGCCCCGCACCGTACAGAGCGGCCGGGACACAACCCGGCGGCCATCCACGGACCCCGCCCGTCCACAGGGCGGGTCAGCCGACGAGGGTCTCCAGCACGCGCGCCGCGGCCGCGGCCACGAGCGCGTCGCTGCGCTCGGCGTCCTCCTCGGCCCTGCTCGTCATGACGGCCACCACCACTGGGCCGCCGCCGGGAGGGCGCACCACGGCGATGTCGTTGCGCGTGCCGTACCGCCCCGACCCGGACTTGTCACCGACGGTCCAGCCCTCCGGGACGGCCGCACGCACCAGAGCCGCGCCGGTGGTGCTGCCCTCGAGCCAGTCGTTCAGGACAGCCCGGTCCGCGTCGTCGAGGGCGTCCCCCACGGCGAGGGCCGCCAGCGTGGTCGCCATGGCGCGGGGGCTGCTCGTGTCACGGGGGTCCCCGGGCACCGCCTCGTTGAGGCCGGGCTCCAGGCGGTCGACCTCCGTCACGGTGTCGCCGAGCGACCGCAGGGCCTGCTCCAGACCTGCGGGCCCGCCCAGGCGAGCGATGACCATGTTGGCGGCGGAGTTGTCGCTCTCCTGCGCGGCCGCGGCGGCCAGCTCGTCGAGGGTCATCGTCGTGCCGACTCGCCGCTCGGTGACGGGGGAGTAGGGAGCGGTGATGTCGGCCGCCGTGACGGGTACCGGCTCGTACAGCTGCTCCGGTGTGGTGCGGTCGAGGAGCACGCCGACCGCGAGGGCCTTGATGGTGGAGGCGTAGGCGAAGCGCTCGTCCGCGCGGTGCTCGACGCTGCGACCGGTGACGGTGTCGACCGCGTAGACGCCGATGCGGGCGTCGTGCTTGTCCTCGAGGTCGGCCAGGTCGACGACGACCGGGGCGGGGGCCACGCTCGCGGTCGGGTCCGAAGGAAGTGCGCTACCCGACACAGCCGGCTCCGGAACCGGACCGCTCGCTGCGGGCGACGGACCTGGAGCGCTGGCCGCCCGCTCTCGCGGCTCTCGTGGGTCCGCGTCGAGGGAGCAGGCCGTCAGGACGCCGGCTGCCGCGAACAGCGCCGCGGCTGTGGCAACTCGGCGTCCGAGCGTCATCCGGTGAGGCGGTTGCTGCTCGTGAGCAGACGCAACGGCTGCGGCGGGCTGTCCACCTCGGCGGTCCCGGGGATCGCGATCCACGGCCCGCCCGCGACGGAGTACTCGCCGGTGTAGGACGTGGTGAGGGTGATGGCCACTTCGCCGGGGTCGCTGTACTCGTGCCACGTCGTGAGGTCCGGGTAGGGGGCGCCCGGGTCGGTCGTGGTCACCGGGGCGCTGCCGTCGCCGTAGTCCCAGGTGTACGACGCAGGGGTGGCGCGCACCCGGACCGGCGTGCCCAGCAGGGTGATGTCGAACGTCTGCTGCCCGGTCGATACCGGGTCGACGTAGGCGTTGGTGCGCATGCGGATGAGCGCCTCGCCGCCGGCGGGCTGGATCGCGGCCTGTGACGCCGGCAGCGGGAGGCGGCGGAAGTCGGCGAGGGTGACCACGGGCTGGGGGGCGGGCGCCTCCGCGACTGCAGGAGAGAGGCACAGTGCGCCGTCAAGGCTCCAACCACCTCCTGGTGGAGGCACCGCTTCGTTGGACATGATGGACGTTGTCCAGCGCAGATAGAGTCTGTCGGTCACGTTCACCGTGCAATTCTGCACGGCTGCTTCGCACGACAGATTGATGGGCGGATCTACCAAATACGAGTTGCCGGGGCAGGCGAACGTGTAGCGCGTGACTGTGACGAGTGTGGGTGCGGCGGCGATGGGCGATGACCCACCTCCGTTGGTCCCGCCGCCCCCGTTGCCCGAACCGCCATCGATGACAATGCTGTCGCCGTCATTGTTGCCGTCGATTCGTCCGCCGCCATTGCCATCTGGTTGCGGCGCTGCGCTGGCGGAGGCCGGCAGCACCAGTAGGACGAGCGTTGCAGCCACAACGGCGACCAGCGATCGGACTGTCAATTTGTGCGACAGAAGCTGCTTATCCTTCATGAGGCCAGTCCTCCGGCGCGCCAACCAGCAGGATCAAGCAGGGCGGTGAAGGTGATGACTGCGGAATCAGGTTCGAAGGAGCCAGTGACCGCGCCTTGGTCATCGAAGACCTGCATCGCTTGCGAGTCTGCATATACAGCTAGCCGCACGCCGAGATCCTGGATTGCGCCTGCTGGGTCAACTCGAACGGTGAAGAGACCGCCCTCGATGGCACCACCAGCACCGTATGCCGCGTCGATCTCCTCAATGTAGTTCTGGCACGTCCCGCACCCCGGGTCTGACGCCGCCCGCAACCCCGCCGTGTCCCCGGTCGCCGTCGCGTAGTTGAGCGTGTCGAACCACCACTGCGTGAACGCGACCGCCCCCTCGGGCGTCTGTTGCGTCGCGAGCTCGGGTAGCACCGGCGCCGTCACCGGCCCGTCCGACGGCAAGCCCGCCCCGCCCGACGGCTCGGCTGACGACGACGGCCCGGACGACGGCCCGGACGCGGACGACCCCGACGACGGTTCCGACGACGGCTGCGGCGACGCGCTCTCGAACACCGGCGCGGTCACATCGTCCCCGGGCTCGCCCTGGGTGCACGCCCCCGTGCCGACCGCGAGCAGGACCACGATCGCGGGCGCCCACGCACGACCCAGCCGCACGGCGTCCCTGCCCTCGCCCACCACGCCGCGAAGGCTAGCCGCGCCCCGCCCCCGGCGAGGGGTGGTCGCGGGAGCCTGTGGACGGCACCGTGAGCACCACCCGTCCGGCGGCGCGCCCGCTGGCCAGGTAGGCCATCGCGCCGGCGGCGTCGTGCAGCGGGAACGTCCGGTCGACGACAGGGCGCACGGCCCCCTCCTCCAGCAGCCGGGCGAGGTGCTCGAGCCGCTGGAGCCGGGGCGTCGAGCGGCCGGGCAGGTGCAGCTCGGGCGTGAACGGGGCCCGCACGACGAGCGCGAGGACCGACGGCATGCTGCCCAGCACCCGGTGCATGCCGGCGCCGTAGTGGTCGTGCCCGACGCGGACGTACGTCCCCCGGGCGCCACGACCTGCCGCCACTTCCGGAACGGCCGCGTGCTGGCCACGTCGACCACCACGTCCACAGGGGCGACGGCCGTCGGGTCCTCGGTCAGGTGGTCGACGACCTCGTGGACGCCGAGGCTGCGCAGCAGGTCGAGCGTGCCGGCCCGGTCGACGGCGACCACGCGTGGTGCTCCTAGCGCGAGCGCGAGCTGGACGACCCACAGCCCGAGCGCGCCGGCGGCGCCGTTGACCAGGACGGACTGCCCGGCACGGAAGCCGGCCTGGTCGCGCAGCACCTGGTACGCCAGCACCGCGGGCGTGCCCACGGCGGCCGCCTGCTCCGGGGTCAGCCCTGCGGGCGTGCGCACCAGGCCGTCCTCGGGCGCGGCCACCAGCTCGGCCCAGGCGCCGCCGTTGCGCCACTGGATGCCGCGCACCGTCTCGCCCATGACCGCGTCCCCGGGGCGGAACCGCGTCACCTCAGGCCCTATGGCCACGACGACCCCGGCGACGTCGGTCCCGGGGACGGGGCGGGACGGGCGCCGCGCGCCGCCGCCCATGAGCCGCAGCGCGTACGGCAGCCCGGTGAGCGTGTGCCAGACGTCGACGTGGACGGAGGTCGCCTGCACCCGGACGAGCACCTCGTCCGGCTTGGCACGGGAGCGTCGACCTCGGCCACGCGCAGCAGGTCCACCGGGCCGTACCGGTCCTGCGCGACTGCGTCCACGGGCGCCTCCTCCTCGGGGCCGGAGGACCCGCAGGACGAGGCTGCTCCTGCCGCGGCGCCCCGGACATGGGGGCAGCCCCCGTCGGTGGGCGGTACCCGGGACACCGAGGGCCCCGCACCGCCAGGACAGGCGGGTACGGGGCCCTCGGGCGGGTGGCGGGTCAGACGGTGACGACGACCTTGCCGCGCCCGTGCCCGGTCTCGGAGCGCCGGTGCGCCTCGGCGACGTCGGCCAGGTCGTACGTGCCGGCGACCTCGACGTGCAGGGACCCGTCGGCGACCAGGCGGGCGAGCTCGCCGAGCTGCGCGCTGTCCGGGCGGACGAAGACGTACCGACCGCCGCCGGCGAGGGCCTGCGCGCCGTCGGTGACCGTGACGACCCGGGAGGGGTCCTCGACCAGTGCGAAGGAGTCGGCGATGGCGTCGCCGCCGACCAGGTCGACCGCCGCCGTCACGGGCGCGCCGCCCAGCAGGTCGCGCACGCGCTCTTGCAGGCCGTCGCCGTAGGTCACCGGCTCGGCGCCGAGCGAGCGGAGGAAGTCGGCGTTGCCCTCCGACGCGGTGCCCAGGACGCGGGCGCCGCGGCTGACGGCGAGCTGGACAGCGAAGGCGCCCACCCCGCCGGCGGCGGCGTGGACGAGGACGGTGTCGCCCTCGCCGACGGCCACGGCCTCCAGGGCCTGCAGGGCGGTGAGCCCCGCCAGCGGGATGCCGCCGGCGACCTCGAAGCCGACCCCGTCGGGGAGCGGCGCCAGGTGCCGGACCGCCGCACGGACCAGCTCGGCGGTCGTGCCGTGCTGCACGTGGTCCTTGCGGACGTAGCCCAGGACCCGGTCGCCGACGGCGTAGTCCGTCACCGCGGGCCCGACGGCCTCGACGGTCCCGGCGACGTCCCACCCGGGCACGACCGGTAGGTGCGAGGGGAAGGCGTCCTGCAGGTAGCCCTGGCGGACCTTCCAGTCCACGGGGTTGACCCCGGCCGCGGCGACGCGGACGAGGACGTCGTCAGGGCCGGTCACGGGGTCGGGGAGCTCCCCGACCTGCAGGACGTCGGCGGATCCGTACTCGGTGTAGAAGGCTGCTCTCACCCCCCGCACAGGGCCGCCGGGACGCCCGGTATTCCTGCGGCGGAGCCGGTACCCGACGTGTCCTGACCGCGAGTGACCGACCGGTCACAGACGGCCCCGTGCGGCCATGTCATGTTCACCGACAGGTTGCGAAAGTGGTCCGAGCAAACCCTTGACCTTGCGACCCGCGACCGCGAGTGTTCACGCGTCCGTACTGCTCTGCTTCGAAGGGGTCACGAAGTGTCCACAAAGAAGGCCGCCCTCGTGGCGTCCGCAGCCCTGGCTGCAAGCTCGCTGTTCCTCGTCGCCCAGCCCGCCTCCGGCGCGCTGGTCACCACGTGCCGCGGCGCCGCCGGCGCCGTCACGGTCCCCGGGGACCTCGTCGTCCCGCGCAACGCGGACTGCACGCTGGTCGGCACCACGGTCACCGGCAACGTCAAGGTCGACGCCAACGCCGACCTCCTCCTGGAGGGCGCCACCGTCGGTGGCGAGATTTACGTGACCCGCAACGGCTACGTCGAGGCCTTCGGCGGCTCGACGGTCGACGGCCAGGTCCGCGGCCGCGACGCCTTCGGTGTCTTCGTCGAGGAGTCCAACATCGGCGGGAACGTCCTGCAGTCCAGCCCCAACACCACCGCCACGGAGCCCTTCACCTACCTGTTCTCCGCCGCCGTCGGCGGGGGCCTGGACTCCAGCGCCGGTGAGGTCATCATCGAGTCCACCGAGGTGGCCGGTGCCGTCTCCGCCCGCAACGGCGAGTACGCGGACATCATCGACTCGGTGCTCGGCGCGGGCCTCACGGTCCGCAACAACGCCTTCGGTGCCTTCGTCTGCGAGAGCGAGATCTACGGCGACTCGCTGTTCCGCGACAACAAGTCGACCCTGCAGATCGGCGGCAGCGGCGAGGCCGGCGCCTGCGACGGGGCCAGCTACTGGGGCGGCAACGTGACGTTCACCGGCAACACGGCGACCGACACGGGCTTCGACATCACCAACAACATCGTCGCGGGCAACCTGACCGGCTCGGGCAACGACCCGCTGCCGACGGGTGCGGGCAACCGTGTCCGTGGCGACATCACGCTCGAGTTCGCCGCGGCGGACGACGAGGGTGCGCGCGTGTCCCTGCAGAGCCAGTCGGCCGAGTCGGTCGAGACGGGCTCGGAGGCCGCCGTCGTCGTCGACGAGCGCGTCGCCGAGGTCACGGCCAAGGTCGAGAGCCGTCGTGCGTCCGCGCTCGCCGGTGCGGCCGCGGTCCCCAGCGCCCAGGCGCTGTCCCCGGCCCCCCAGGGCTGAGGAGCTCCACCAGCACCACCGGTCACATGACGACGGGCGGTCCGACCTCACGGTCGGGCCGCCCGTCGGCGTCTGCCCCGCAGCCCGGGACCAGGGTGGGGCGGTAGGTCAGCGCCGGCGGTCGGGGCGGACGGCCGAGCCGATGGCCCGCAGGCCGCGGGCGGCGCGCGACTGGGGTCCCCGCCGTGCCTCGACGACGTCGGCGACCTTCTTGAGGCCGGTGGCTGCCAGCGGGACGGCGACGGCCAGGACGGCCCAGCGGACGATTCGTGCGCGCATGCGTTCTCCTCGGGACGGGCGTACGGGACCGGACCGGCTCCGGACGTGACCGCCTGGAGGTACCCGGGCCCAGGAACCGCGAAACGACGGGGCCCGGCCCGGCCCGCATGGGGCGGACCACCGCCGGGTACCCGGCGCCCGTGCCCCGTCTGCGGCGGTCCCGCCCCTCCTCGCCCGGCCTCACCCGCCGGCGCGCCGGCTCGGGCTGGTCCTACCGGGACGAGCACGGCGACCGCGTCACCGACCCTGCCGTCCTCGAGCGCTGCCGCTCGCTGGTCATCCCGCCCGCGTGGCGGGACGTGTGGATCTGCCCGTGGCCCAACGGGCACCTGCAGGCCCTCGGCACCGACGACGCCGGGCGCCGGCAGTACCTGTACCACCCGGACTGGCGCGCGGCCCGCGACCAGGCCAAGCACCAGCGCGTGCTCGAGGTGGCGGCGCGGCTGCCCGAGGCCCGGCGCACCGTGGCCGAGCACCTGGGGCTCGGTGACATGTCCCGCCACCACGTCCTCGCCACCGCCTTCCGGCTCCTGGACCTGGGCCTGTTCCGGGTCGGCGGGGAGACCTACGCCACCGACAACGGGTCCTTCGGCCTGGCGACGGTCGAGCGCCGCCACGTCCGGGTCGGGGCCGAGGGCATCTCGTTCGACTACGTCGCCAAGTCCGGCAAGCGCCGCCGCATCGTCCTGCAGGACGAGCAGTGCGCCGCGGTCGTCCGCACCCTCAAGCGGCGCCGCGACAGCGGCGAGGACCTGCTCGCCTGGCGCGTCGTCGAGGGCGGCCGGACCCGCTGGCGGGACGTGACGAGCACCGACATCAACGACTACGTGCACGAGGTGGTCGGTCCCGGGACGAGCGCCAAGGACTTCCGGACCTGGCACGGCACGGTCCTGGCCGCCCGCGCCCTCGCGGTGGCCGGCCCCGCGGGGGAGATGTCTCGGACGGCGCGGACCCGGGCCGTCACCACCGTCATGCGCGAGGTGTCCGAGCACCTGGGCAACACCCCGACCGTGGCGCGCGCCTCCTACGTCGACCCCCGCGTGGTGGACCTGTGGGAGGACGGCATCACCGTCTCCCCGGTGGTCCGGGCGCTGGGTGCCGAGGGGGCCGCCGACGTCGCGCCGGGGGAGCGGTCGGAGGACGCGCAGGAGGCGCTGGAGCGGGCGGTCCTGGAGCTGCTCACCCTGCCGCCGCTCAAGGCCCAGGCCACCATCCGCAAGACCGCGCGGGCCGTCGCCGCCGGGCCGGTCGCCCGGCGGCGGGACCGCTCGGTCGCCTAGCCCGCCGCGGCGTCGGCCGCGCGCTGCACCTGCTCGACCTCGGCCTTCTCCTCCTCGCGCTCCTCGGCGCGGCGGCGGACGAACCCCATGCCGGGCAGGCCCTCGACCATGAGGCGCAGGTCCTGCACGGTGTCCAGCAGCGAGTGCACGTCCGGCCCCACGTGGTCCAGCTGGCGCAGCATCGGCAGGATGTCGCCCTCCACGCTCTGCAACAGCTCCGGCAGCCGGTCGACCAGGCCCTTGGCGGCGTCGACCTCCTGGGTGCCGAAGGCGTCGACCAGCTGCGTCACCGCGGGCAGGGCCTTGGCCGCGACGGGCTCGACCTGCACGAGCAGGCCGCCGGCGCGCTCGACGAGGCCCTGGGCGGAGTCGCGGGTCCGGGACGCCGCGGTGGCCACCCGGTCCACGTGCTCGACCTGCTCGGCGGCCGCCGAGCGCACGGCGTCGACGCCCGTGACGGCGCGCTCGGCGTCGGCGACGACGAGGTCGACGCGGGCCAGGAGGCCCTGGGCCTCGGTGGCGACGGTGTCGATGCGGGAGACCACGCCCTCGACGCGGCTGAGCAGCGCGTCGACCCGGCCGACGAGGCCGAAGGCGGTGCCCACGAGGTCGGTGCCGGAGCTCACGAGCTCGGACAGGAGGCGGTCGGGGCGCGGGATCATGATGTGCTCACACCCCGATGGTCCGCGGCGGGAACCACGATCTGCAACAACCCCTGCGCTCCTGCATCCCTGACCTGCGGTTCCCGCCGCGGACGAGGCTGGGGTACCCCCGGCCCGGCGCGCCAAACACCGCCCGGGCGGGGCCGGGCGGACCGGTCGACGGGGGCACGGCGGGCTGCCCGCCGGCGCGCCGTGTATTACGACCAGATAAACACAGTCATCCCCGTCTTGACTCTGCGGGGACCCTGACAGAGGGTGCGAGGGTCTGCCCGTCCACGGGCAGAGTCGAGAAGGAGTCCTGCCACGTGACAACCCACACCACCCGGGGACGGCGCGTCGTCGCCGTCCTCGCCGGCGCGGCCACCGCTGCCGCCGGTGCTGTCGCCGTCACCGCACCGGCGACCGCCGAACCCCTGCCGTACACCGACGGCAGCTACGTCGTCCTGCTCGACGACCCCGCGCTGGCCTCCTACACCGGTGGCATCCCCGGTCTCGAGGCGACCCGGCCCGGGGCGGGGGAGTCCGTCGACCTGACCGGCGCCGCCGCGAAGGAGTACGCCGGCTACCTCGCCGACACCCAGGCCGACCTGCTGGCCGCCGTGGACGCCGAGGCCACGTACACCTACCAGGTCGCCTTCAACGGCTTCGCGGCCGAGCTCGACGGCGCCCGCGCCACCAAGCTGGCCGGGCTGCCGGGCGTGCGCGCCGTGCTCCCGGACGAGGAGCGCTCCCTCGACACCGTGCAGACCCCGGACATCCTGGGCCTCACCGGCGACGACGGCGTGTGGGCGGACCTCGGCGGCACCGACGCCGCGGGCGAGGGCGTCGTGGTCGGCGTCGTCGACTCCGGCGTCTGGCCCGAGAACCCCTCCTTCGCGGGGGCGAGCCTGCGCCAGGGCAAGGCACCGCTCACCGACGGCAAGGGCCGCGCGGTCAGCCGCAACCCGCTCATGGGCAAGCCGTTCATCACGCCCGCGGGCGAGGTCGTCATGCGCAAGGCCGACGGCACCCTGTTCCGCGGGGCCTGCCAGACCGGCGAGGCCTGGGACTCGGCGACGCTGTGCAACGACAAGCTCATCACCGCCCGCTACTTCGCCGACAGCTTCCTGCGGACCGTGCCGGCCGCGAACCGGGCCGAGTTCGAGTTCATCTCCGCGCGCGACGGCGACGGCCACGGCTCCCACACCGCCTCCACGGCGGCCGGCAACGACGGCGTGCCGATGAGCATCGACGGCCAGGACCTGGGCGAGGGCTCGGGCATGGCGCCCGGCGCCAAGCTCGCCGTCTACAAGGTGTGCTGGGAGGACGACGACCCGGACACCGGCGGCTGCTACACCGCGGACTCGGTCAAGGCGATCGACCAGGCCGTCAAGGACGGCGTCGACGTCCTCAACTTCTCGATCTCCGGCTCCACCACGACGGTCGTCGACGCGGTCGAGCTGGCGTTCTACAACGCCGCCAACGCCGGCGTCTTCGTCGCCGCCTCGGCCGGCAACTCCGGCCCCGGCGCCTCGACCGTCGCGCACAACAGCCCGTGGGTGACCACGGTCGCCGCCACGACGTTCAAGCGCGACGAGGCCACCGTCCTGCTCGGCGACGGCACCCGTCACAAGGGCGCCTCCGTCACCCGCACCGGTCTGCCGTCCTCGCCTCTCGTGCTGTCGACCGCGGCCCTGCTCGCCGGCCGGCCCGCCGAGGAGGCGCGCCTGTGCTACCCCGGCGCCCTCGACCCCGCCGTCGTCACCGGCACCGTCGTGGTCTGCGACCGCGGCGTCACCGACCGGGTCTCCAAGTCCGCGGCCGTCAGGGCCGCCGGCGGTATCGGCATGGTCCTCACCAACACCGCGCCGGGCAGCCTCGACCCCGACTTCCACGCGGTCCCCACGGTCCACGTCGACGAGGTCGCCGGTGCGGCGATCAAGGCGTACGTGCGCAGCACCGCCGGCGCCACGGCGGCCCTCGAGGCCGGCGACACGACCGGCGGCACGCCCACGCCGGTCCCGCAGGCCGCGGGCTTCTCCTCGCGCGGCCCGGCGCTGTCCAGCGGCAGCGACCTGCTCAAGCCCGACATCACCGCGCCCGGCGTGGCGGTCGTCGCGGCCTACGCGCCCGGCGCCACCGGCAACAGCTTCAACGCCATCTCGGGCACCTCGATGTCCAGCCCGCACGTCGCCGGCCTGGCCGCGCTCGTGCTCGGCGAGAACCCGCTCTGGCACCCCAGCGTCGTCAAGTCCGCGATGATGACCACCGCGGTCGACATCCTCGGCGCGGACGGTGCCCCCGCCACCGACCCGTTCGCCCAGGGCGCCGGGTTCGTCAACCCGTCCTCGATGTTCTCGCCGGGGCTCGTGCTGCCGGCCGACGAGGACGACTGGGGCGGCTTCTACGCCGGCCAGGGGCTGCAGCTCGGCGACACCGGCGAGGAGTTCGAGCCGGTAGAGCCGTCGGACCTCAACTACCCCTCGGTCGCCATCGGCCAGCAGGCCGGCCCGCAGACCGTGACGCGCACGTTCCAGGCCCTGCAGGCCGGGACCTGGACGGTCGACGCGGACGTGCCCGGCTACGAGGTGAGCAGCTCGGTCGCCACGGTGACCGGGAACGCGGGCGGGAAGAGGACCACCTCCGTCGACTTCACGTTCACCCGCACCGACGCCGACCTCGCGCAGTTCGCCACCGGCTTCATCACCCTGACCGGGCCCACCACGGTCCGGATGCCGGTCGCCCTGCGCCCGGTCTCCGTCGCCGCCCCGGCCGAGGTGGAGGCCGCCGTCGCCGACGGCTCCGTCGAGATCACGGTCACCGCCGGCTTCGACGGCGAGCTCGACCTCACCTCGCAGGGCCTCGCCGAGGGCGTCACCCGCACGGGGACCATCGCGGCCACGGTGCGCTCGGCGTCGGTCTCCGAGGTCCCGGCCGGGACGTCGCTGGCCCGGTTCGACCTGGACTCGGCCGACGACGCCGGGGACTTCGACCTGGTCGTCTACCGGATGAACGACGCCGGCACCGCCCTGGTCGCGGTCGCCGGTCAGTCCGCGACCGGTGCCGCCGACGAGCGGGTCGACCTGCTCGACCCCGCCCCGGGGCTGTACTACTCGGTGGTCGAGAACTACGCCAACGCCCCCGGCGCGACCACCGGTGCGTTCTCGTTCACGACCTACGCGGTGACCCCGTCGACCACGCTCGGCGGGTTCACCACCGAGCCCGGGTCGCTCACGGTCACCGCCGGCGAGGACGCCACGTACGACGCGGTCTGGTCCGGGCTCGAGCCCGGCTCCCGCTACCTCGGCTGGGTCGCCTACGAGGGCGCGCTCGCACCCACGGTGGTGACGGTCGGCTGACCCCTCCCGTCCCGCACGCCGCGGCCCCCCGTCCTGCTGGGCGGGGGGCCGCGGCGTCGGTGGCGGTCGTGGCGCGCAGCCCTCGTGCGCTGCTATGTTCACGTTCACATCAGGGGCCGGCAGCCCCGACCGGACGACACGACGAGGTGCCGTATGAGCAGCACGAGCCGCCCCGCGGCGCCGGGGCTGCACGACGTCGCCCGCCTGGCGGGGGTCTCGCACCAGACCGTCTCCCGCGTGCTCAACGACCGCCCCCACGTCAGGCCCGACACCCGGGCGCGGGTGGAGCGCGCGGTCGCCGAGCTCGGCTACCGCCCCAACGTCGCCGCGCGGACGCTGGTCACCCGGCGCGCGACCACGCTCGGCATCGTCGCCGTCCGCACCACGTACTTCGGCCCCGCCAGCCTGCTGGCCGCCATCGAGCAGGCCGCGCGCGCCGAGGGGTGGTTCGTCAGCATCGTCGCCCTGCAGGACCTCGACGGTCCCGCGCTGGCCGGCGCGCTCGACCAGCTGCAGCAGCTCGCGGTCGCGGGCGTCGTCGTCATCGCCCCGCAGCGCTCGGCCGCCCAGGAGCTGCGCGAGCGGCCGCCCGTGGTCCCGGTCGTCGCCGTCGACGGCGGGCTCGAGGCCGACCTGCCGGTGGTCTGCGTCGACCAGGCCGCCGGGGCGCGCGTGCTCACCGAGCACCTGCTGGGCCTCGGGCACCGCACGGTGCACCACGTCGCCGGCCCCGAGGGCTGGCTCGACGCCGAGCAGCGTGTCGCCGGCTGGTCGGGCGCGCTGCAGGACGCCGGGGCCCCCGTGCCCCCGACCGTCCGGGGGGACTGGACCCCGGCGTCGGGGTACGCCGCCGGCCTGGCGCTCGCCGTCGACCCCGAGGTCACCGCCGTCTTCGCCGGCAACGACCAGATGGCCCTCGGGGTGGTCCGGGCGCTGCAGGCCTGCCGCCGGCGCGTGCCGCAGGACGTCAGCGTCGTCGGCTTCGACGACGTGCCCGAGGCCGAGTTCGTCGGTCCCGGCCTGACGACCATCCACCAGAACTTCGCCGAGGTCGGCCGCCGGAGCATCCGGCACCTGCTGGCCCTCGTCCACGGCGGGCAGGCGCCGCCGGACGGCGTCGTCGCCCCCGAGCTCGTCGTCCGCGACAGCACCGGCCCCCCACCAGCCCACGCACCCCACCGCACAGCCCCAGGACCGCACGAGAGGACCAGCGCACCATGAGCGAGCACAGCACGGGGGCACCCCCCGTCGAGCAGGACCAGGACACCTACGTCGTCGGCGTCGACTACGGCACCCTCAGCGGCCGCGCCGTCGTCGTCCGGGTGCGCGACGGCGCCCAGCTCGGCACCGCCGTCACGCCGTACGCCCACGAGGTCATGGAGCGCGAGCTCGCCCCGACCGGTGCCGCGCTGCCGCCGGACTGGGCGCTGCAGGTCCCCCAGGACTACGTGGCGGTGCTCAAGGAGTCCGTGCCGGCCGCGCTCGCGGCCTCCGGCGTCGACCCCTCGCGGGTGGTCGGGATCGCCACGGACTTCACCGCGTGCACCGTGCTGCCCGTCCTGGCCGACGGCACCCCGCTGTGCGAGGTCGAGGGCTTCGAGGACCGGCCCCACGCCTACGTCAAGCTGTGGAAGCACCACGCCGCCCAGTCCCACGCCGACCGGATCAACGAGCTCGCGCACGCCCGCGGCGAGTCCTGGATCGGCCGCTACGGCGGGAAGATCTCCAGCGAGTGGGAGTACGCCAAGGCGCTGCAGCTGCTCGAGGAGGACCGCGAGGTCTACGACCGGATGGACGCCTGGGTCGAGGCGGCCGACTGGATCGTCTGGCAGCTGTGCGGCAGCTACGTCCGCAACGCCTGCACGGCCGGCTACAAGGGGATCTACCAGGACGGGCAGTACCCGTCGCGCGACTACCTGGCCGCGCTGCACCCCGACTTCGCCTCCTTCGCCGAGGACAAGCTCGACGCCACGATCGGCCAGCTCGGCGAGCGCGCCGGCGGGCTCACCGCGGAGGCCGCTGCCTGGACCGGGCTGCCCGAGGGCATCGCCGTCGCCGTCGGCAACGTCGACGCCCACGTCACCGCCCCGGCCGCGCAGGCCGTCGGCCCCGGCCAGATGGTCGCGATCATGGGCACGTCCACCTGCCACGTCATGAACTCCGACGTCCTCGCCGAGGTCGACGGGATGTGCGGTGTCGTCGAGGGCGGCATCAGCCCCGGCGCCTACGGCTACGAGGCCGGCCAGAGCGGCGTCGGCGACATCTTCGGCTGGTTCGTCCGCAGCCAGGTCCCCGCGTCCTACGAGGCGGCCGCCCAGGCCGCCGGCCAGGACGTCCACGAGCACCTCACCAGCCTGGCCGCGGCCCAGGAGGTCGGGCAGCACGGCCTCGTGGTGCTGGACTGGCACAACGGCAACCGGTCGGTCCTCGTCGACCACTCCCTGTCCGGCGTCGTCGTCGGCCAGACGCTGCAGACCCAGCCCGAGGACACCTACCGGGCCCTGCTCGAGGCGACGGCCTTCGGTACCCGGACCATCGTCGAGGCCTTCGAGGCCGCCGGCGTCGCGGTGACCGAGCTCGTCGTCGCGGGCGGGCTGCTCAAGAACCCGCTGCTCATGCAGATCTATGCCGACGTGTGCCGCCGGCCGCTGAGCCTGCTCGACGTCGACCAGGGCCCTGCCCTGGGCTCGGCCATCCACGCCGCGGTCGCGGCGGGGGAGTACCCGGACGTCCACGCGGCCTCCGCGGCGATGGGCAAGGTCGTCCGCGGCGCCTACACGCCGGACCCGGCGCGCGCCGACGCCTACGACGAGCTGTTCGCGGAGTACACGCTGCTCCACGACTACTTCGGCCGCGGCGGCAACGACGTCATGAAGCGGCTGCGCGCCCTGCGGACGAGGGCGCACGGCGCCCGCACCCCGGACGCTGTCGTCGTCGACGAGGTCGAGGCGGCGGTCCGGTGAGCACCGCCGAGCTGCTGCAGACGCTGCGCCGCCAGGTCTCCGACCTGCACCGCGAGCTGGTCCGCTACGACCTCGTCGCCTGGACGGCCGGGAACGTGTCCGGCCGCGTCCCGGGCGAGGACCTCATGGTCATCAAGCCCAGCGGGGTCTCCTACGACGACCTCACGCCGGAGTCGATGATCGTCTGCGACCTCGACGGCACGGTGGTCGAGGGCGACCTCAGCCCGTCCAGCGACACCGCGGCGCACGCCTACGTGTACCGCCACATGCCCGACGTCGGCGGGGTGGTGCACACCCACTCCACGTACGCGGCGGCCTGGGCGGCGCGCGCCGAGCCGGTGCCGTGCGTGCTCACCGCCATGGCCGACGAGTTCGGTGGGCCGATCCCGATCGGGCCGTTCGCCCTCATCGGCGACGACTCCATCGGCCGCGGCATCGTCCAGACCCTCCAGGGGCACCGCTCGCCCGCGGTGATCATGCAGAACCACGGCGTCTTCTCCATCGGCAAGGACGCCCGCGCGGCCGTCAAGGCGGCCGTCATGTGCGAGGACGTGTCGCGCAGCGTCCACCTCGCGCGGGTGCTCGGGCCCGTCGTGCCGATCGCCCAGGCCGACATCGACAGGCTGTACGACCGCTACCAGAACGTCTACGGGCAGCAGCCCACGGACGCCCCCCCGACCGAGGACGAGGCCGTCCCCGCCGCACCGAAGGAGCACGCATGAGCAGCCCGCTGCAGTCCCCCGAGCGGGAGGTCTGGTTCCTCACCGGGAGCCAGGGCCTGTACGGCCCGGAGACCCTCGACCAGGTCGCCGAGCAGTCCCGCGCCATCGCCGAGGAGCTCGGCGCCAGCCCGGAGATCGCCGTGCGCGTGGTGTGGAAGCCGGTGCTCACCGACTCCGACGCCATCGAGCGCGTCGCCATGGAGGCCAACGCCGACCGCGCCTGCGTCGGGGTCATCGCCTGGATGCACACGTTCTCGCCCGCGCGGATGTGGATCGCCGGGCTGGACGCGCTGCGCACCCCGCTGCTGCACCTGCACACGCAGGCCAACGTGTCGCTGCCGTGGCAGACGATCGACATGGACTTCATGAACCTCAACCAGGCCGCCCACGGCGACCGGGAGTTCGGCTACATCCAGACCCGGCTCGGCGTGGTCCGCAAGACCGTCGCCGGCCACGTCAGCGACCCCCGCGTGCAGCAGCGCGTCGGGGTGTGGACCCGGGCCGCCTGCGCCTGGGCCGAGGGCCGCTCGCTGCACCTGGCGCGCTTCGGCGACACCATGCGCGACGTCGCCGTCACCGAGGGGGACCGGACCGAGGCGCAGTGGCGCTGGGGCGTCACGGTCAACGGCTACGCCGTCACCGACCTGGCCGCCGCCGTCCACGACAGCGCGGACGCCGACGTCGACACCCTGGTCGCGGAGTACGAGGACCTCTACGACGTGGCGCCGGAGCTGCGCCGCGGCGGGGAGCGCCACGACGCGCTGCGGTACTCCGCGGCGATCGAGCTGGGCCTGCGCCGGATGCTGGAGGAGTCCGGCAGCCGCGCGTTCACGTCGAACTTCGAGGACCTCGCGTCGCTGCGGCAGCTGCCCGGCATGGCGGTCCAGCGGCTCATGGCCGACGGATACGGCTTCGCGGGCGAGGGCGACTGGAAGACCGCCGCCCTGCTCCGCCTGCTCAAGGTCGCCAGCGAGGGCCGCCCCGGCGGCACCTCGTTCATGGAGGACTACACGTACCACCTGGGCCCGGGCCCGCAGCGGATCCTCGGGGCGCACATGCTCGAGGTGTGCCCGACGATCGCCGCCGGCACCCCCCGCGTGGAGATCCACCCGCTCGGCATCGGCGGCAAGGAGGACCCGGTCCGCATGGTGTTCTCCGCCGTCACCGGCCCCGGCGTGGTCGCCGGCCTGTCCGACATGGGCGACCGGTTCCGCCTGGTCGCCAACGAGGTCACCCTCGTCGAGCCGGACGAGCCGCTGCGCTCGCTGCCCGTCGCGTGCGCGGTGTGGGAGCCGCACCCCGACCTCGGCACCTCCGCCGAGGCCTGGATCATGGCCGGCGCCCCGCACCACACGGTGCTGTCGACCGCGATCACCGTCGAGGAGATCCATGACCTCGCCGAGCTGGCCCGCACCGAGCTCGTCGTCATCGACAAGGACACGACGCCCCGCGGCTTCGCCAAGGAGCTCCGCTGGAACGCCGCGGCCCTGTCGGGCGGGTACCGCTGATGCGCTACCGCACCCTGGGCGGCAGCGGCTGCTCGGTCTCCGTGCTCGCGCTGGGGACCATGACGTTCGGCCGCGAGACGGACGAGGCGGGCTCGGTCGAGCAGCTCGACGCGTTCGTCGCGGCGGGCGGCACGTTCGTCGACACCGCCGACGTGTACTCCGGCACCGAGTCTGAGGCCATCGTCGGGCGCTGGCTCGCCTCGGCCCCCGCCGAGGTCCGTTCCCAGGTCGTGCTCGCGACCAAGGGGCGCTTCCCCACCGGCCCGGGCCCCAACGACCTGGGCCTGTCGCGCCGGCACCTGCAGACCGCGCTCGACGCGTCGCTGCGACGGCTGCAGGTGGAGACCGTGGACCTGTACCAGGTGCACGCCTGGGACGCGCTGACCCCGGTCGAGGAAACCCTCCGCTTCCTCGACGACGCGGTGTCGGCGGGCAAGATCCGCTACGTCGGGCTGTCCAACTACACGGGCTGGCAGCTCACCAAGGCCGTGGAGCGGAGCCGGCAGCACGGCTGGGCGCCGCCGGTCACACTGCAGCCGCAGTACAACCTGCTCGCCCGCGAGATCGAGTGGGAGGTCGTGCCTGCCTGCCTGGACGCCGGTCTCGGCCTGCTGCCGTGGTCGCCGCTGGGCGGCGGGTGGCTGACCGGCAAGTACACCCGCGGCTCGCGCCCGGAGGGGGAGACCCGTCTCGGCGAGAACCCGGAGGCCGGTGTCGAGGGCTGGTCGCGGCGCTCGTCGGTCGAGCGCACCTGGGACGTCGTGGACGCGGTCCGCGAGGTCGCGGCGGCGCACGACGTGCCGATGGGGCAGGTGGCGCTGGCGTGGCTGCTCGGCCGGCCCGCGGTCACCTCGGTCATCCTCGGCGCCCGGACCACGGCGCAGCTGACCGAGAACCTCGGCAGCGTCGACCTGGAGCTCACCGAGGACGAGGTCGCCCGGCTCGACGCCGCCAGCGACCCCGAGGTGGGGGACTACCCCTACGGCGAGCCCGGCGTGCAGCAGCGGCACCGGAAGATCGAGGGCGGGCGCTGACGCGACCGGCCGTCCCGACCAGCTGAGGGCGGGGTCCCTCCCCGGCACGCCGCGCGTGCCGGGGCGCGACCCCGCCCTCGTCCGTGGGTCAGGGGGTCACTCGCCGCCCTCGGCCAGCTCGACCACGCCCTTCTCGAAGTCCTCGCCGCGGACGTCGAGGCCCTCCTCCTCCAGAGCCGCCACGGCCGCCTCGGCGAAGCTGCTGTCGTACACGTCGTCGCCGACCTCGGCGCCCTCGAGCTCCGGGATCTGCGTGGTCGCGACCTCGACGGTCTGCGCCCACGCGGCCGGGTCCATGACGCCGATGCCCTGCGGCGACGGCCAGATGAGCGCGTTGACCTCGTTGAGCTGCCACGCCTGGTGGCTCGCGCCCAGCGTCGGGCCGGCGTCCAGGACGTGGTCCAGGCACGCGTCGCCCTCGTCCCGGCAGAACACCCAGCCCTTGGCGGTCCCGCGCAGGAACGCCTCGATGGTGTCGCCCTCGCTCGCGGCGTAGTCCTCGGTGACCCACAGGGAGTCCTGGAGCATGGCCGTGCCGACCTCGTTGAAGTCGATGACGGTGAAGTCCTCGGGCGTGTACAGCTCGCCGGTCTCGGGGTCGACCGCCTCGAGCAGCTGCGCGTACTCGTTGTAGACCATGGCCTCCGCGGCGTCGAGCTCGCCGGACAGCAGCCCCTCCATGTCGAAGTTCTGGGCGACGAGCTCGACGTCGGACAGCCCGGCCTGCTCGATGGCGGCCGTCAGCTCGTACTCGTTGCCGAAGCCCCAGTTGCCGACCGTCTTCCCGGCCCAGTCCTCGGGCGCCTCGATGCCGTCCTCGGCCCGGCTCACCATGAGGGTGCCGGAGCGCTGGTACACCTGCCCGACGTTGACCAGACCGGCGTCCTCGGTGTTGCTCACCAGCGCCTTGGGCACCCACGCGATGCCGAACTCGGCGCCGCCGGTGGCCACGACCTGCTGCGGGACGATGTCCACCGCGCCCTCGATGATCTCGACGTCGAGGCCCTCCTCCTCGTAGAAGCCCTCGGCGACGGCGGCGTAGTAGCCGGCGAACTGGGCCTGGGCGAACCACTGCAGCTGCAGGCTGACGGGGGTGAGCTCGTCGCCCGCCGCCCCGCTCGCGTCGCTGCCGGCCTCGGCGGGCTCGTCGGTGTCGCCCCCGCCGCAGGCGGCCAGGGCGAGCGAGGCGACGGCGGCCAGGGCGACGACCTGGCCGAGCGTGCGAGAGCGTGCTGTCACGTGGGACCTCCGGGGTGGCGGGGCAGGTAGGGGACCGTGCGGGCCCGGCGGCTCACGCCGCGGACCGGACCGAGACGTGCCAGGGCATCGTGCGGCGCTCCAGGAGGACGACCGCCACGTACAGCGCGATGCCGAAGCACGAGGCGAGGACGATGGCCGCCCAGGCGTCGGGGAACTGGAAGAGGGCCGCCTTGCTGGTGATGTACTGCCCGAGCCGGTCCTGCGGGCCGCCGAAGTACTCCTTGACGATCGCCCCGATGAGGCTGAGCGGGGCGGCGACCTTGAGCGCGGAGAACAGGAACGGCAGCGCGGTCGGCAGCTGCAGGCGCAGCAGGTCGGAGCGGCGGCTGCTGGCGTAGGAGGCCATGAGCTCGCGCTGCGACGTCGTCGACGACAGCAGCCCGCGGAGCATGTTGATCATCACGGGGAAGAAGACGAGGACCGCGACCACCCCGACCGTCCCGAACGGGTTGAGCAGGCCGAACCAGGCGTTGGCGACCGGGGCCAGGACGATGATCGGCATGGAGTTCAGCGCCACGGCCAGCGGCAGGGCGCCGCGCCTGACGCCCGCCCAGCGTGCCGAGGCGAAGGCGGCCAGCACGGCGAGCACGGACCCGAGCAGCAGCCCGCCGACCGCTCCGGCGAAGGTGGCCAGCCCGGCCGTGCCCAGGGTCGGCCACTCCTCCACCATCGCGAGCACCACCCGCGACGGGGCCGGCAGGACGAACGACGGCACCCCGCCCAGACGGAGGGCGACCTCGAGCACGACCAGCGTGCCGACGAAGAGCACGAGCGCCGGCGCGGCCGCCCGCAGCCTCGTCGTGGTGCTCACGCGGGCGCCGGTCCCGCCGCGGCGCGGGAGAGCGCGTCGACGTGGCGCAGGGCGTCCCGCACCCGCGTCGTCAGCTCGAAGAAGTGCTGCTCCTCGCGCGTGCCGTCGTCGCGCTCGCGGGGCAGGTCGACGTCCACGACCTCGGCGATCCGGCCGGGCCGCGGCGACATGACGACCACCCGGGTCGACAGGAAGACCGCCTCGGGGATGGAGTGCGTGACGAAGACGATGGTCGTGCCGCTGTCGCGCCAGATCTGCAGCAGCTCGGCCTGCATCCGCTCGCGGGTCATCTCGTCCAGGGCACCGAACGGCTCGTCCATGAGCAGGATCGCGGGCCGGAACGCCAGCGCCCGGGCGATCGCCACGCGCTGCTGCATCCCGCCGGACAGCTGCCAGGGGTAGGCGTCGGCGAAGTCCCCGAGCCCGACCAGGCGGAGCATCTCCAGCGCACGGGCACGTCGCTCCGCCTTCGCGACGCCCATGATCACCAGCGGCAGCTCGACGTTGGCGGCGACCTTGCGCCAGTCCAGCAGCGTCGCGGCCTGGAAGACCATCCCGTACCGCCGGCCGAGGCGGGCCTGCGCGGCGGTGCCGCCGTTGACCTGCAGCTCGCCGGAGGTGGGGACGAGCAGGTCCGCGAGCAGCCGCAGCAGCGTGGACTTGCCGCAGCCGGACGGGCCGATGAGGGACACGAGCTCGCCGGGGGCGACGGTGAGGTCGATGCCCTCCAGCGCGGTGACCGGCCGGGGGCCGCCGGCGCCGAAGACCATGCCGACGTCGCGCAGCCGCAGCGCCGGGGTGCCGGCCGGGGTGCCGGCGGCGGGGACGGCGCTCACCGGGCGCCCGCCGCGACGGGGGCTGCGGGGGCGGTGGGGATCACGGGCACGAGCGTGGTCATGGCGACGGTCTCCGTCGGGTCGTCGTGGCGGAGCGGGGCGGGGACGACGAGCCGCTCGACGAGGGCCACGAGGCCGACGAAGACGATGCCGAGCAGCGCGGACACGAGCACCGAGGCGAACAGCTTCTCGGGGGCGGCGGAGAAGCTCGACGCGAAGCCGAGGATCGCCCGGCCGAGGCCCTCCGACTGCCCGGCCGGCAGCTCGCCGACGATGGCGCCGATGATCGACGCGGTCGCGGCGATGCGCAGGGCCGGGAACAGGTAGGGCAGCGCAGCGGGCAGCTGGAGCTGCAGCAGGACCGTGCGGGGCGGGGCGGCGTAGGAGCGCATGAGCTCCGTGGCGGTGGCGGCGGGGGAGCGCAGGCCGCGGACGGCGCCGATGGTCACCGGGTAGAAGCTGAGGTACGCCGAGACGAACGCGACCGCGCACCACGTCGGCAGCCCGGCCCGCCCGCCCCAGATGACGACGATCGGGGCGATGGCGAGGATCGGCACGGTCTGGCTGCCGATGACGTAGGGCAGCAGGCTCCGCTCGGCGAGCCTCGACCGGACCAGCAGGACGGCGACCAGCAGGCCGACGACCGAGCCGACGACGAAGCCGACGAGCGCGATCCGCCAGGTGAACAGCGCCGCCTGGAGCAGGATCGTGCCGAGCAGGTCCTCGCCGCCGCGGCGGGCGGGGGCGAACAGGACGGCGACGATCTCCCAGACGTGGGGCATCGAGCGGTCGTCGGGACGCACCGGCAGGCGGACCCCGGTGCCGGGCCACACCCCGCCGAGCGCCTGGCCGACGGCCTTGTAGCCCTCCCACAGCAGGGCGCCGACGAGCAGCAGGGCGGCGACGGAGCCGCCGGTCCGCAGGGCGGTGCCGGCGCCCGCCGGAGGTCTGCTGGCTGCCACGGCGTCAACCTGTCGCAGCCGGTGCGCCGTGACAAGGTCCCCGAGGTTCCATTCGTGTGACGGCTGGTCCCGGCTTCGACGCCGGGCCCGCGGACGGGCCGGTCGGGTCAGCGCGGGACGCGTGCGGGGGACCGTGCCGTATCGGGCCGGGTCGGCCCGTGCTCAGCCGACGTGGACGACGCCGCCGGAGAAGTAGGGGTCGGTGCGGCGGACGAGCCCGTCGTCGCCGCGCCGGTAGCCGGCGCTGAGGCCGAGCCGCCAGTCGCAGCGGTCGTCGAGCGCGGGGGACAGGCTGGGGGCGCCGAAGCGTTCGGCGTCGACGGCTACCAGCAGCTCGGCGGCGGGCCTGGCCCGGGTCTCGTCCCGGGCGTGGGCGCGCGCGGTCGTCACCAGGACCTCGCGGGGGCCGGGCGCGTCGCCGGGGCGCGGGGTGCCGGTGAGGACGTCGGCGTGGGGCAGGTGCTCGCGGAGCGCGTCGGCCCACACCGTGACGTCCTGGCGGCGGGGGGCCACCACGACGACCGGCCGGCCGCGGCCGGCGACGTGGTGCAGCGCGGCGACGCCGAGCAGGAGGCGCTGCCGGTCGTCCGCGGCCACGACGACGCCGCGGCCGCCGGCGAGCACCCACTGCTGGAGGGCGAGCAGGCCGGCCTCGTCGAGCCCGACCTCCTCGGCCGAGGCGACGAACGCGTGCGAGGCGGCGGTGCCCAGGCGCGTCGCGCGCCGGGCGAGGTCGTCGGCGTGGTCCTGCAGGACGGCGCGGGTGACGCCGAGCAGACCGGCGGCCGGGCGTGCGCGCACCTCGGTGCGCAGCAGGGCGACCTCCTCGCGCAGGAGCACCGTCTCCGACCGGTGGCCGACGAGCAGCTCGGCGAGCAGACCGCGCGTGGCGGCGAGCTCGCCGGCGAGGAGCTCGACGGCGCGGGTGGCCGGGTCCGAGGGGGTGGTCGGGGCGCTCGTGGCGGTGGGGGCCACGGCGGTCGGGGTGGTGGTGGTCGGGGTGGTGGTGGTCGGGGTGCTGGCGGTCGACGTGATGGCGGGGTCGGCAACCGCGCCACCGGCCGGACCTGTCGGCGCGGTGACCGACTGCGTGGGGATCGAGGTGGCCGGCTGACGGGCGGGAGCGGAGGTCGCCACGTCCGTCGTGCGCGGGACGGGCGGAGCGGCCGGCGTCGGGATCGACGTCGGGGCGACGGGCTGCGCGGGGGCCGGCGCGGTGAGCCCCGGCGCGGTCCGTGCCGGCACGCCGGCGGCAGCCAGCCGGCCCTGGGCGACAGCACCGAGGAACGTCGCCGGCGAGGAGACGCCGGCGGGGAGGCCGGGCGCCTGTGCCGCTGCCCCGCCGGTCACGGCGGGCGCAGCAGCTGGCGGACGAGGAGTACCGGACGTCGCGGCCGCGATCGCCTCGGCCGCCGTGAGGGGCGGGGCTGCCGGCAGGGGGAAGACCGGCGGCACGGAGGGTCGTGTCCCGGCCGCGGGACGAGGCGCCCCTGCCGACGGCCCGGGTCGCGCGACACCGGGAGGCGAGGGACGGGGACCGCCCGGGGGAGGCCCGGGACGGGGTGCGACGGCACCAGGCGTGCTGCGCGCCGCCGCCGAGGACTGGACGTCCGAGGTCCGGAGGGCGCCGGGCGCAGGGGCCGGCGCGTCCGTGGCCGGGCGGGGAGAGCCCGGGGGAGCCGGTACAGGCCGGCCGGTCGACGACATGCTCAGCGACTGGCCGCCGGTGCTCAGCGGACGCGCTGCGCCCGCGGGCCCGTCGGACGGGGCGCTCCGAGGGGCGGGGGTGCGGACCG
>NZ_JBBEOI010000018.1 GCF_037860755.1 Aquipuribacter hungaricus
CCGGTCACGGGCCGCGCAGGCCCCGGGCGGGCGGCGCGCCGGCGCTGGTCCGAGCGGGTGACGTGCCGCGGCTGCGGGCGGCCCGGGGCTCACCCGGCGTCGCGGCCCTGCCGAACCCTCCCCGGTGCGTCCCGTCGGAGGAAGGTCGTCCATGCCGGTCCACAGCACGCCCGTGACGTCGACGGCTGCCGCCGTGCTCGCGCGCCACCACGTCACGGTGACCGGGTCGCAGACGCTGCCCACGCTCGTCCTGCTCCACGGCTACGGCTCGGACCAGGAGATGTGGGGTCCCGTCCTGCACCACCTGGGCGGCCGGTACCGGGTGGTCCGCTACGACCTGGCCGGCTGCGGCCGGGCCGACGCCGCCTACGACCGCAGCCGCCACGGCACGCTGGACGGGCACGCGCGGGACCTGCTCGACGTGTGCGACGCCCTGGGCCTGGAGGGCGTCACCCTGGTCGGCCACAGCGTGAGCGCGATGGTCGTCGCCCTGGCCGCCGCGGCCCGCCCGTCGGTCGCCTCCGGCGTCGTGCTCGTCGCGCCCTCCGCGCGCTACCTGGACGACGAGGCCACCGGCTACACCGGGGGGTTCTCCGTCGAGGACGTCGACGAGCTGCTCGCCTCGCTGCGCCACAACTACCTGGCCTGGTCCGCCTCCATGGCGCCGATGGTCATGGGCAACCCGGAGCGCCCCGAGCTCGGGGAGAAGCTCACGGCGTCGTTCAGCCGGAGCGACCCCGGCGTCGCCGCCCACTTCGCGCGGGTGCTGTTCACGTGCGACCACCGCGACGTGCTGCCCGTCCTCGGCGTCCCCGCCCTCACCCTGCAGTGCCGCCACGACGCCCTCGCCCCGCCGTCGGCCGTCCGGTACGTCCACGACGCCATCCCCGGCAGCACGCTGCTGCGGATGCAGGCCAGCGGCCACTGCCCCCACGTCAGCGCGCCCGAGGAGACGGCCCGGGCCCTCGTCGACTTCGTCGGCTGACGTGACGACCCCTCCGACCGGCGCGACCTCCTCGGCCGACGCGGCCGACGGCTACGAGGCGCTGTTCCTCGACGCCCCGTGCGGCTACCTCACCACCGACGACGACGGCTGCATCACGCGGGTCAACGACACGTTCCTCGCCTGGACCGGCCACACCCGGGAGGGCCTGGTGGGGTCGTCGTTCGGGCGGCTGCTGCCCGTCGGGGACCGCCTGCTGATGGCGACCCACGCCATGCCGCGGCTGGTGACCGACGGGCACCTCGCCGAGCTCATGGTCGAGGTCGTCGCGGCCGACCGCTCGCGCCGCCCGGCCCTGCTCAGCGCCTCGCGCCGCCCGCCGTCCCCGGGCAGGGAGGCCGAGCTGCGCGTCGTCGTGCTCAGCGCGCACGAGCGCCGCGCCTACGAGGGTCGCGTGGTGGCGACCCTGCAGCAGGCCGAGACCGCCGAGCAGCGCCGGGCCGAGGCCGAGCACGAGGTCCGCCAGCTCGAGACCCACGACCAGCTCACCGGGCTGCTCAACCGCGACCACCTGCGCGAGCGCCTCGACGCCCTCGTCACGGCCTCTCCCGGCGGCGCCCCGGTCGTCGCGCTGCTCGTCGACCTGGACCACTTCAGCTCCGTCAACGACAGCCTCGGGCACGCCGCGGGCGACCAGCTGCTCGTCGAGGTGTCCCGCCGGCTGCGCTCGGTGGTGCGCTCCGGCGCCGTGCTCGCCCGGCTCGGTGCCGACGAGTTCCTCGTCGCCGACACGCTCGCACCGGTCGCGGACAGCGGGCCCCCGGCGCTCGCCCTGGCCGCCCGCGTCGCCCGAGCCCTGGAGGACCCGTTGCTGGTCGACGACGTCGAGGTCGTGGTCTCGGCGAGCATCGGCGTCTGCGCCGGGCGGCCGGGGGACGTCGACGGTGCGGGGCTGCTGCGCGGCGCCGACCTGGCCCGGCACCGGGTCAAGGCGCGCGGCCGGGACGGCATCGCCCTGCACGTGCCCGAGGAGCAGGTCGTCGCCGTGGACCACCTGCGCCTGCTCGGCGAGCTGCGCCGCGGCATCCAGGAGGGCCAGCTGCGGCTGCACTACCAGCCGCTGGTGCACCTGGACGGGCGCGCGTCGACGGCCGTGGAGGCGCTGGTCCGCTGGCAGCACCCGGAGCGCGGCCTGCTGCCGCCCGGGGTGTTCATCGAGGCGGCCGAGCGCTCGGGCCTGGTGCACGCGCTGGGCCGGTGGGTCCTGGACGCCGCGCTCGCGCAGGTCGCGGTCTGGGACCGGACCGAGGGCCTCGGCCGGGTGCAGGTGTCGGTCAACCTGTCGACCCGCCAGCTCACCGACCCGTCCCTGCCGGCCGACGTCGGCACCGCGCTGCGCCGCCACGGGGTGGACCCCGGCCAGCTCGTCCTCGAGGTGACCGAGACGGCGCTCATGGTCGACCCCGACGCCGCCCGGACGACGCTGCTCGCCCTGCGGGAGCTCGGCGTCGGGATCGCCGTCGACGACTTCGGCACCGGCTACGCGAGCCTCACGTACCTCCAGCAGTTCCCCGTCGACGAGCTGAAGATCGACCGGTCGTTCGTGGCGGGGCTCGGGCGCAGCGACGCCGACGACGCCATCGTCGCCTCGTGCGTGCAGCTGGCCCACGGCCTCGGCCTCAGCGCGGTCGCGGAGGGCGTCGAGGGCGCCGGGCAGCTGGAGGCGCTGCGGCGGCTGGGCTGCGACTACGTCCAGGGCTACCACCTCGGCCGGCCGATGCCGCCGGAGGACCTCGTCGCGTGGGTGGCGGACCGCGCCGGGCTGCTGCAGCGCCTCGGGGCGTCCCCCGCCCCCGCGCCCTAGCTCCTGGCGGGGCGGTCCCCGGCGGGCGGGACGAGGGAGCGCTGGACCATGCCCCTGAGCACGGCCCGGCGGCGCTCGTGCTCGGCCTCCCCGTCGGCGGCGGTCGCGGTCAGCGTGGCGCTCACCGGCGACCAGGTGCCGGCGAGGGCGACGAGCAGCGCGTACACCTCGTCCGGCCGGATGCCGTCGACGATGCGGCCCTCGGCCTGGGCCTTCGCGAGGGCCGCGTGCTTGTCGTCGGCGATGCCCGGATAGGCGGCCAGGAGCGGTCCTGTCGGCACCCGCTCCAGGCGGTACCAGCTGGCGAGCCGGACCAGCTCGGGGTCGGTGAGGTAGGAGTCGTAGAGCGCGACGACGTACCCGGGCAGGTCGTACGCCGTGAACGGCACCACGTCGACGATGCGGTGCAGGTGGACGCCGAGGACCGCGTCGAAGAGGCCGTCCTTGGAGCCGTACCAGCCGTACATCTGCGCCTTGTTGACGCCGGCGGCCGCGGCCACCCGGTCCACCCGGGCGCCGGCGATGCCGTACGCCGCGAACTCCACCGTCGCCGCGTCCAGCAGCCGTGCCCTGCTCCGGTCCCCGTCCTTCACGGCCCCACCCTATGAGCAACCAACCAGTTAGTTGCTATGGTGGCCGCATGAGCCGCATCACGAACAGCTTCGGACCCACCACCACCGCGCTGGAGGTCGTCCAGGGCGTCGACCTCACCGGCCGGCGCGCCGTCGTCACCGGTGCCGCCTCCGGCATCGGCGTCGAGACCGCCCGCGCCCTGGCCCACGCCGGGGCCCAGGTGACCCTGGCGGTGCGCGACACCGCCGCGGGGGACCGCGTGGCCGCCGACATCGCCTCCACCTCCGGCTGCGACGACGTCGCCGTCGCCCACCTCGACCTCGCCGACCTGGCCACGGTCGACGCCTTCACCGCCGCCTGGCAGGGACCGCTGCACGTCCTCGTCGGCAACGCCGGCGTCATGGACACCCCGCACGGGACGACCGTGCAGGGCTTCGAGACCCAGCTCGGCGTCAACCACCTCGGCCACTTCGCGCTGGCCACCGGCCTGCACGGCGCGCTCGCCGCGGCGGGCGACGCCCGCATCGTGCAGGTGTCCTCCAGCGGCCACGCCGCGTCGCCGGTGGTGTTCGACGACCTGTTCTTCGAGCGCCGCGAGTACTCCCCGGGCCTGGCCTACGGGCAGTCCAAGACGGCCAACGTCCTGTTCGCCGTCGAGGCCACCCGCCGCTGGGCCGAGGACCGGGTGACCGCCAACGCCCTCATGCCCGGCGGCATCTGGACGCCGCTGCAGCGGCACTGGAGCCCCGAGCAGCGCGCCGCCGCCGAGCAGCAGGCCGCCCATGCCGAGGCCGCCGGGGTGTTCCGGATGAAGACGACCGAGCAGGGTGCCGCGACGTCGGTGTTCCTCGCCGCCCACCCGCAGGTGGCCGGCATCGGCGGCCGCTACTTCGAGGACTGCCAGGAGGCGGAGGTCGTGCCGCAGCTGCGCGGGCTGTCGGGCGTGCTTCCCCACGCCCTCGACCCGGTGGCCGCGCGCCGGCTGTGGGACGTCTCCGAGGAGCTGCTCGTCCAGGCACGCGCGGCCGCCTGAGGGCAGGGTTCGGCGGTGGCGCTCAGCGTTCTGCGGTCGCCGCGGGCAGGCGGACGACGACCACCAGGCCGCCGCCGGGCCGGGCGCGCAGGCTGAGGGTCCCCCCGTGGGCGGCGGTCACCCGGTCGACGACCGCCAGGCCGAGCCCGACCCCTGCGTGGTCGGCGCGGACGCGTCCCGCGCCCCGGCGGAACGGCTCCGTGAGCGTGGCCACCAGGTCGGGGTCCAGCACCTCGCCGGTGCTCTCCACGGTCAGCACCACGGTGCTGCTCGTCGCGCCGCGGCCGCCGTCGCGGTCGTCGTCCGTGCTGCAAGAGCTCGTGCTGACCGTGACGGTGCCGTGCTCGGGGAGGTTGTGCACCACGGCGTTGTGGACGAGGTTCGTCACCAGCTGCAGCAGCAGGGCGGGGGAGCCGGGCGCCACGGCCCGCCCGCCGGTGACCTCCAGCGTGACGCCCCGTGAGGCCGCCAGGGGGAGGAGCTGCTCGACGGCCTCCTCCGCGGCCAGGGACAGGTCGACCGGCTCCTGCGGCACCGGCCCGGCGTCGGCGCGGCTGAGCGCGAGCAGCGCCTCGGTGAGGTCGACGGCGCGGTCGGTGACGGTCCGGAGCCGGTCGAGCAGCTGCCCCGTGTCCAGGTCGGGGTCGTCGCGGGCGACGTCCAGCAGCGTGCGCACCACCGCGAGCGGGGTGCGGAGCTCGTGCGAGGCGTTGGCGGCGAACCGCTGCTGCTCCGCGACGTGGGCCTGGAGCCGGTCGAGCATCGCGTCGAAGGCGTCGGCGAGCTCGCGGAGCTCGTCCTGCCGGCCGGGCAGGCGTACCCGCTGCGACAGCGAGCCGCTGCCCGCGCCCCGGGCCACCTCGGTGAGCCGGTCCAGCGGTGCCAGCACCCGCCCGGCCAGGAACCAGCCGCCGACCAGGCCGAACCCCAGCAGGGCCAGCAGCGCGACGGCCGCGCGCGGGGCGAAGGCGTCCCACAGGTCGTCGCGGCCGGGGACGAACAGCCCCGGCGAGGGGATGCGGCTGTCGACCGAGCCGGGTCCGCCCGGGACCGTGATCGCCTGGTCGGGGACGTAGCGCAGCAGGAACACCCAGACCACCGCGACCATGAGGACCCCGGCCACCATGAGGAAGCCGGCGTAGCTAAGGGCGAGCTGGAGCCGGACGCTCGGCCCCCGCGCCCTAGCCACGCGGCCGGCGCCCGTCCCCGCCGCCGCCGCGATCAGGGTCTCGGTCCCTGTCGTCGTCCCGGTCCCGGTGGTCGTGCTGGTCCGGGTCGTCCGGGACGTCGATCCGGTAGCCGACCCCCGGCACGGTGGCGATGAGCCACGGCTCGCCCATGCGCCGGCGCAGCGCCGACACGGTGATGCGCACGGCGTTGGTGAACGGGTCGGCGTTCTCGTCCCAGGCGCGCTCGAGCAGCTGCTCGGCGCTGACCACCCCGCCCCCGGCGTCGACGAGGACCTCCAGGACGGCGAACTGCTTGCGGGTGAGGGCGACGTAGCGGCCGTCGCGGTAGACCTCGCGGCGGAAGGGGTCCAGGCGCAGGCCCGCGACCTCGAGCACCGGCGGCCGCGGCCGCGCGCGGCGCCGGTCGAGGGCGCGCAGACGGAGGACGAGCTCGCGCAGCTCGAACGGCTTGGTGAGGTAGTCGTCCGCGCCCAGCTCGAAGCCGCTCGCCTTGTCGTCCAGCCGGTCCGCCGCGGTGAGCATGAGCACCGGGGTGCCGCTGCCCGAGGCGACGATGTGCCGGGCCACCTCGTCGCCGGACGGGCCGGGCACGTCCCGGTCGAGCACGGCGACGTCGTAGGTGGTGTGGCCCAGCAGCTCCAGGGCGGCGTCCCCGTCCCCGGCCACGTCGGCGGCGATGGCGGCCAGCCGCAGCCCCGTGCGGATGGCGTCGGCCATCAGGGGTTCGTCCTCCAGGACCAGCACGCGCACCCGGCCGATGCTAGGCAGCGGCACGTGTCGTGGGCGTATGCATCAGCCGGCCGGCGTGCGCGGTCCGCCGGAGCCGTAGCGGGCTTGGCCCACTGCCCCCGCCGCGTGGTCAGCGAGCTGGACGGCTGGGTTGTGCAGGGCGGGGTGAGCCGGACGGTCGTGCGCGGTGCTGTCGGTGCTGGTCCAGGCGTGTCCTCGCGGTTACCGTCCCGAGCATGTCCGGTGCCGCGGCGGAGCCTGGGGAGCACGAGGTCCCACGTCCTCGCCTGCGACGTGCAGCCGGCTGGGGCCTGATGGCGCTCAGCGTCGGCATGGTCGGGCTGAACGCCGAGGCTGCACTGCCGTACGGGACCACGGAGGCGGTGGTCTTCGTGCTGCTACCCCTGCCCGGCCTCGCCGCCGCGCTCCTGGCCGACCGCTCAGCGATGAGGTGGCCGTTGGGCGTGCTGGGAGCGGTGTACGCCGCGGCGTCCGTCGCGCTCTTCATGATCTTCTTCGTGTACGTCGGCCTGCTGTGGATGGCCGCCGCCGGCTCGTTCCCCAGGGCTCGGTCGAACCGCCCACGCGATGGGGCTCGGTGACCGGCGGCTCGGTCGCTACGGACTGCGTCAGCCGCGCGCCAGAGCTACCGCGAACGTCTCGGCCGCGCTGAAGGGCCGACTGCACTCCCGTCGACGCAGTGCATGGAGGGGCGCCGGTGGCCGGCGTGGCCAGCGTGACCGCGGGAGCGGCGTCGCCGTATGACGCCCCCGTCCCGGAACGGTGACCGGACGGGTCTATCGGGACGGTTGAGTGCGGGAGAGGGTCCGCCAGGCGCCTGACCAGCAGATTCCCGACAGAGGGTTGCTAGCCGGTGAACGAACTACGCCACAGAGGATGGCGGCGCAAGCCGGACGCCCGTGCCGGCTCTGATCGACCCTAGGAGAAGCATCGCTGCAGCAGCCGCCGATGCCTTGTCCGGGTAACGCTCGTCGACGATCGCCGCCCGCCAGACGTCATCCTCATCTCCGCGCCAGACGAGCACCCGCCAGTCGCTCCGTCGCTGGACGCGGTAGAGGAACCAGCGCCCGAGCTGTGGGAGCCCCTCGACCATCCCGACAACGGCCCAGACGACAAACACCCACCAGTCGCCGTTGAACAGATTCAAACGGTCCAACCGGCGCGTCAAAGGCCAACCTTGCTTCGCGTTGCCACGCACCAACCGGATATGCCACGTGGCGCCGTCGGGCGACGTAGCCGACCTCCCTGGGTTCGCGAGGAAGGACACCACCGAAGCAGTCTCTCCTACCCCCGCGCGCGTGACCGGCTCAAGACCGGGTGCACCGAACGCAACTCACACCCGCTCGTCCGCCCCGCAGCGGCCAAGGCGGAGCCACCTGCGACTGAGCGATCGCGCTTCGGCGCAGCCGCCCCGGCGGCGGATCCCCCGTGGGACGGCTGCGCCTGGTGCTAGGCGTCCACGCCTAAGCCGTCGGCCGTCACCCTGTAGGCGGTCGGCTATCGGTCCGATCCGACGGGGCAACATTGGGACCGTGGACGCGCGCTCAGCTTGGGCTGGTGGTGGCGCCGGGACGGCGGCTGCGATCTGCGGCTCACGGCCTTGCGTTGCCGTCCGGCGTCCCCGTCGCCGAGACGACCCTGGCCGCCCGCAGCTTGACCAACTCCCGCTGAGTCCGGGCGCGCCTCGCCGCGTCCTCTTGGGCGATCTTCCGTGCAGCCGCTTGCGCTTCCTTCGCCGCGTCCTCAGCCGCTAGGAGGGCCGCAGCCTCCCGCTTAGCTACCTGCCTATCGAATTCTGCGGCCTCCTCCGCCCGCCAACCGGCGCGAAGAGCCTCCCGACGCGCCGGGTCGTGCTCCGCCTTCATGGCGCGGGCGCGAGCACGCTGCCGGGGCTGGTTGCGGTACACGAGCCACTTGCAAACGGCCAGGCCGACCAACAACGCGCCAACCACGGCTACACCGGCTGGCCCGGTCGCGTCGTAGAACAAGACGAAAGGCAGCATGAGCAGCATGAAACCGATGTAGGCGACAACGGCGATCAGCAATACACCCACCAGGGCAAGAATCAATTGTATGATGTCGACGCACCCTTCAGTAGTGGTCCTTTGAACTGTATGGAGCTATGCGGGGCAGGACTGCAGCCCGCGTCACTTGCAGGCGCCGCGCCTCTTAGGGGTTCTCGGAGAGGTAGTCGACGGCGTCAGACGCCATCTGCTCCGCGTCAGCCGCGCACTGCTCGGGATCTGTGTACTGCTCCGGGTGGTCGGAGTTCCACTGACGACAGGACTCTAAATACGAGGAGCCGCTGCTTCCGGTGCTTGCGTTACCTGTACTTCCACTGTCGCCGCACCCGCTGCTGACTCCGATCAGCAGCATGAGCAAAATGGCGTAGAAGGCGTTCTTCACGAGGCTCCGTCTTTGTGGTAGTAAAAGGTCGCTCCGGATGTCGACTACTCGAGCCCGTTCTGGAGTGCTGGCGGCGCCTCCTCACCCGATCGCCGGTACGCGGGCACATCCGGCTCCCGCCCAATCGCTGGTTGCTATGCGCTGGGTGACCATTCCGAGCCGTAGGGGACGCCGCGGGCACGGCCACGCCTGGTCGTCCCCTGGGCATCCACAACCGGTGACGAGCGCTGCTTCGGCGTGTAGCACTTGTGCAACACTGGGCCTGTGACCACGATCGGACTGCGCGAGCTGCGCCAGCAGGCCTCCGAGCTGCTGCGACGCGTCGAGGGCGGTGAGCAGGTGCTCATCACTGTTGCCGGTCGACCGAGCGCCCGCCTCGTGCCGGTGAGCCCGCGAGCCTGGCGCTCCTGGACCGACGTCGCCGACCTCTTCGACGGGCCCGCCGATCTGCAGTGGGACACCGATCGGAACCGTCTCGATGACGACCTGCGCGATCCTTGGCACCCCACCCAGTGAGAGCGCTGCTCGACACCTCCGTCGTCATCGCCGCCGACGTCCAGCCGCTGGAGGGCGAGCTGGCCGTCAGTGCCGTCACGTTGTCCGAGCTGCACTTCGGCGTCCTGGTCGCCACCGATCCTGCCGTGCGTGCCGAGCGGCTGCGCCGACTGTCGCGGTTGCAGCAGAGCTTCGACGCGCTGCCGGTCGATGAGGCGGTGGCCGCCAGCTACGGCCGTCTGGCCGCTGCGGTGGTTGCCGCAGGCCGTCAGCCCCGAGCGCGGACGATGGACCTGCTCATCGCAGCGACGGCTCACGCCCACGACGCACGGCTCTACACCCGCAACGCTGCTGACCTCCGTGGCCTTGAGGTCCTTCTCGAGGTCGTCAGCGTCTGAATTAGCGGCGCCTCTTGCGCCGGTAGCCGGCTGTGCTCTTGGCCAGTGGCCGATCGGCGACTGGGAGGCGCAGTGCTCGCGAGCCACGCCCCGTTTGAGCGTCGGAGCCGCCTACTACTCCGGGTCTCGACCATTCGCCTTGGAACGGCGATGCCTCAACCTGCGACGCAGCTGCGCCTTGAACCTGCGCTGCGCCCGCTCGATCGCGACAAACTGCGGGTCGTTGGCGATTTCGAAGTACCCGTTCTCGGCAGGGTCGTTTCCCCCGTCGGAGTCAACCAGCCGAGCTAGCTCTTCACGCAGCGGCGGGCCGCCGGGCAGCTGGGCGGCCCAACTGGCCTTCGGCGACGGGGCGTCCACGACGAGATCATGGGGCACCGCTGGCGGCCTTTTGCCCGAGTGGCGAGATGTCACCCATCGGCTGCCTGAGCGCATGGCGACGAGGCGCCGCAGGGTCGCTGACACGGAATCTGTCGAACGGCCCCCGGTAGAGGACCGCCTGCCGGCGACGGGGCGGCGGTGAGCGGCGTCCCGCAGTGACCTCGTCCGGTCGTCCCGCAGGGGATCCCGCGTGGGACGGCCAGGTGCCTACGCCACTGACGCCTCAGATGGCCTACTCAGCGGGCCAACGTGCGAGCGTCGCTGCGACACCTGCCTCCACCTGACTCCTCGAGGGCGGGTCGGTTTCGAACCACTGCCCGAAGGCTGCGGCGATGCTGTCCAGCCGTGTCGCATCCACAGCGGCTAGCACGACGGGCGTCACCTGAACCCCCAACGCGAGTCGGACCGCTTCACAGCACTCCTGCGGCGAGGCGTCGGCGACCGGCACCGGCGGGCAGACGGCAGCGGCGAAGGACTCGCCCATCGCGATCGCGAAATCCGCGCGATCCTGCTCCGACCAACGCATGAGCTCTCCTCGTCAACCGGCGACGAGGGGCGGTCGTCACCGAAGTCGGACGGCTCATCGTCTCACTCGATCACGGGTCACCGTGAGTCCCAGACACCGACCCGCTACCGGCGACGGGGAATGAGGGCTGGAGCGGCGACTGCGGCCAGCGCGGCTTCGACCCGCTGATGTTGCTCGGGCAGGAGATGCGCGCGGACGCTGGACAGGGTGCCTGCGGAAGTGAACAGCTCACCGAACAGGCCGCCGCCCTGCAGGCACAGATAGCTCGCGTGGGGCGCGATCGTCAGGAGCAACCCCCACTGGGTGGGATCGGAGTCGTTGACGACGACTGCCTGGAAGGGGTTCCGATGCACAGTCGTCAAGAGGCTGGGCCGGTTGAGCCGGTGCAGCGTGAAGGCGGCCTCTCGTGCAGCGGGCGGAAGCGGGCCGGTGCGGCCGAGGAGATCGGCGACGACCTGGGTGGCGTCGGGCCGCAGGGTGGCGAGGACCGTCCGGTAGAAGGCGTCGACCTCGGACGCGGCCGGGGCGGCGTACTCAGGGACTGCGCTGGTGTCGAGATCCACCACGTAGGTCCGCCGGCGGCGCCACCTCATCGCGTGGCCGGCCCGGGCGGGCCGGCGGTGGGGCGGGTTGGGCTGCACGGTCCTTCGTCCTGTCTCCCTATTCGGGGTGGTGCGTTGTCGAGCCGGGCGTCGGACAACTGAGGAGCCCCGTGAGGCGGCCCCGATGCTGGCGTTCGCCCAGTCGGTCGCGGCCTTCGGGCGAACTGGTGGGAACCGGTGTCAGCCGCTCTGGAGCTGGTAGTACCTGCGGACCGAAGGAAGGAGGAACACCGCCCAGGCGACAGCCGGGAGGAGCAGGAGGAGAGCAACGAAGGGGTTGACTCGCAGGCCCCACATGTCGTTCACCACGAGGTGGTCCACAGCACCTGCTGCGACGAACAGGGGTAGGACCACCCAGGCCATGACTCGAGCTCGCCATCGCTGACGCCAGAGGGCGACTGCGCCACTCAGGGCCCCGAGGCCCAGGCCCAGTACGCCGATGCCGTAGGGAAGCGCCTGCCACTGCAGACCAGGGTCGCCGGTCACCAAGCTGCTCACGACGGTCGTCAGGTAGACGATCCCGGTCAACGTCGTCCCTACGCCAAGCAGGACAAGCACCGCGAACGGGAACCACAGCACATCGGGAGGACGCACCGAAGTTCGTCGGACGGCTTCGTGGGTGCTGGCGCGCATGGACTGATCGTCCCGCTCTGGTGAGCAACAGGGGGCCAACTGCGCGAGGACGCCCCGATGGCCGATCGCCGGAGGCCAACTTGCAGCGCTCAGACGGCCGTTTCGATAGACGACCGTCCACCGGCGACGGACAGAAGCTGGGGCGCCCTGCCCACGACCGAGCCTCGCCGTCACCCGGGGATCCTCAGCCGGGACTCGTCAGGTGACCCAGCCCCGTCCGTTGCCCCCAGCAACGATCCGGCGACCTAGTCAGGCCGCTGGACCCCCGGTTGCCAGCGAAGCCAGGACGTAAGCCGCCCATGAGAGCCAGAGAAGCACTTCGTACCACTCCGGCCGGCGTAGGCGGCGCCTGATCTGAGCACTGGAGCCAGCGGGGTCTCCGTCGAGGAACGAGACCGGGAGCAGGGCTCGTTCAACGGGCGGCCCGGCGAACTTCTGCTCCTCCAGCCCCCAGGCGTACAAGTTCCCGGTGCTAGTCCGGATTTTCAGCCAGCCGGCCGCACCGCTGACGAGCCCCACGTAGGCGGCCCGCGGGACGACGGTGTCGGTCAAGACGTTGCGAACAACCAGGCGGTCGTGCGCGGCTTCGACGCGGGGACGCGTGAGCAAGCTGAGGGCGAGGACGCTGATAGCGATCATCCAGAGGCCGTACTCCATCAGCGCCGCCGCGACTGTGTGCCGCGGGTAATCCGGGTCGGGTGCTCGAAGCATGAGCATGTCGAGACCGACCGCTAGAGCCAGCACGCCGAAGCTGATGAAGATGCCAGCCCCGAAGTTGGACCAACGGCGGAGAGTCACGGGGGGCACACACCAAGTGTGAGGGCTGCTCCGCCGCGGACGGACGAAATTCCCCCCGGTTCGCCAGTCCGGGCGCATGAGGCAGAGACGGCCCCCGCAAGGGACCACGGACCAACTTTGGTCGGTGGCAACACCACAGGCTCCCGGTAGCCGACGGCCTTACAGCGCCTTGGCGGGCGACGAGCTGCACCCTCACATTCGCTACGGACGCACTGGTGGCTCACGACCAGGGCATGCTTATTCGGAACCCGCTGAAGCTCGCCGGGGCTAGAGGCCGGCTAGAAATGCTGCGTTCCCGATCATCGTCACGACAAAGGCCCATGCACCGTCTAGGACAAGGAAAGCAACCGCCTGGCAGAGCGCACACAGGGAAAAACCGGTGAGCACACGCAGCAGACTCGGTTTGCGGCGAAGCTTAGAAGCTGTCAAGCCAAACACTCTCCACGCGGCACGCCGACGCCATGGCCGGGGCAGGTCTGGTGGGCAAGGCGCAGCGGCCTCGGCGGACGCGTCGAGTCTAGAGAGAGCCAGCCGGAGAGGGCTGTTGTTCAGGTAGCCGACCGTCTACCGGCGACGGACAGCGGCTGAGGAGCAGGTCGCGTGACACCGGCCCCGCCGTCCCGCAGGGGATCCCCAGCTGGCGATCCGTCAGCGGGACGGGGTGGCCACGTCCGCCGGCGGTTGTTTCGTGGCTCGCTCCGTCGCCGGGAGCCGGTCCGCTAATGGGACGGCCATCGTTTCCCGCGACGCTGCGGGCTGCGGGCTGCGGGCTGCGGGCTGCGGGCTGCGGGCCGCGGGCCGCGGGTCAGGCGAGGGCCATGGGTCCGCGAGGGCCTGGTCGCGGTTATCGAGTCTTACAACGGCTCGCTGGCCACACGTTGCTGATGGCCCTGGCGTGCCCGCCGATGCGGGACCAATTGGAGTGGCAGAAGTACCGTGACAACGACGAGGACCGGCAGCATCAGTGCGGCGGCGAGGGCCAGGCCGCCGAGGGGGCTCTCCTCTTCGGCGCGAAGGAGGCTGGGATTTCCGGTGGCGTACCTGACACGGATCGCGTCACCAAGGGCGTGAGGCTGGTCACGGGGAACGTCGAGTGACACCGGTGCGGGCCAGATGGTGTCGTCCACGTAGCGCGCCTCGAGTAGCGGCACGCCTCGAGACCCCTCGGCTTCACCGATGACGACGACGTCGGCCGACTGTCCCTTGTAGTGGACTGCCACCTCCTGTGCAGCCATATCGAGCCCAACGGCGAACAGCACCGCAGACCCGACGAGGGCCAGCAGCAGCGTCTTCAGAGAGGCGGCCGATCCCCGCACCGCACGCGTCACCCATGAAGCCTGGCTCATGCCAGTGATGACGAGTGGCCGTGGTGGCCAGGTGACGACGGGAACACAAGACCATCCTGCTGCAGGGAACGTGTCGACGGGGGTGCGTTGAGGTGCGTTCGACCGACCGGCCTATGACCCTTCGAGCGCGTGCGCCAGCGCGGGCCTCGCTGCCGTGCTGGAGGACAGCAAGGGCCGTGCGGCAACGGATTTCAATTGGCGATCCCCTGGGGGATGGCCAGGCCCATCCGCCGGCAGCCCCACGGGCGGGGGCGCGGCTCACCTGGTAGCCGGTCGTCTATCGGCTACCGGTTCGTGGGTCCGGCGTTCGCGAAGCGGAACACCCACCGGCGCTGCCAGGGAGTCTCGACCGCTTTCGGGTCGTAGTTGCGGCGCACCCAGGCGACGGCGGCTGTCGGAGGGATGCCGTCAAGAACCGCTAGGCACGCCAAGGCGGTGCCCGTGCGTCCCCTTCCGCCGCCGCACGCCACCTCCACCCGTTCGGTGGACGCCCGGCGCCAGGCCTCTACGAGCGCCTCGCAAGCGTCGGCCTCGTTGGCCGGGACGCGGAAGTCGCGCCAGCGGACCCACCGCGAGGGCCATGGAGCCTGCGAGGGCTGCCGTGCCAGCAGGTAGAGCCCGAAATTCGGGACCGGACCGACCGGTGGGAGGCGCCGGAGGGCGCGTGCTCGGATCTTTCGACCTGACGGCAGGTGGACGACGTGGAGGTCGGAGCTCGACCAGGTCACGGCGTAACGCTAGGCCGCACCGTGACCGAGCCGCGTCGCCGACCCGGGGATCGCCGAGTGGGACTCGCGGCTTACAGACCCCCAAGAGCGGCCCAAGCCTGGAACCGTCCCCTCGACGGTTGTCCGTCCCGGCGCCGGTCGCTCTCAGTCGCCCGGGCGGGTGGTCCACGGCCGGCGCACTTCAGGGCGGTGCCGCCCGGTGCCGCCCCGGCGTGTGGGCGCCTGTCGCGACCGTTGGGGCCGTCTTCCTCGACCACCGGTGGGCCCAGGCTCGGCCGGCAGGGCCCGACACGCCCAACTGGCTTTCATGACTCCGTGCCGGGTGCTGGCCTGACGGCTGGACGCCCGGAGCCGGCACCGGCACGGGGCGCCGCATCAGCCGGTCGCCGCGCCTGGAGCCGCGTGGTCTTCTCGGCTGGTCCGACAGTCGCCACACAGGGTCGGAACCTTGGTGGCCCGCGTACCTCAAGCGACGGCACACGGGGCGGGTGCAACGCGTCGTGCCGTTCGCTACCGGGGTCTGCAGCCCGTGGACCTCACCTCGTGAGCTGCCGGACGCTGCTCGAACGGCTGTGCTCGACGGCGTAGCGTGCGGGGTCGTGGCGGAGCGGACAGTGCCCATCCTGCCGAGCCGCGACCTGCGCGAGACGCTCGACTTCTACCGCGTCCTGGGGTTCGAGAACCGCGGGGCGTCGCCGGAGGAGTGGGACTACCTGATCATCGGGCGGGGCGGGCTCGAACTGCACTTCGTCCGTGCGCCGGACGTCGATCCGCTCAGGACGGCTGGCAGTTGCTACGCGTTCGTCGACGACGCCCAGTTGCTCTACGACGCCTGGGTCGAGCTCGTGGTCCCCGAGCCGGCGACCGGTAGCCGCCTAGAGCCGCTGGTCGACACCGACTACGGCATGCGTGAGTTCGCTGTCGTGGACTGCAGCGGCAATCTGCTCCGCGTCGGGTCATCTAGAGACTGACTCGCCGCAGCAGGGACCGAGGCAGCGACTCGGTGAGCCATCCCCTGCGGGACCGCTGAGCCGGGCCTCGAGGGCCGGCGCCGTCACCGGCGGTCGGCTTGCAGAAGGTCGGAGGAGGCTTCCCGGCCGGGGTGGGTCAATGAGGTAGCCGGCGTATCGCAAGACGTTGGGTCACCCGGCCAGCACCAGGGCTGAGATGACCTGGACGACCCCGTCGCCGTAGCGTCCGTCGAGCTCAGACCGCAGGGCGCCGTCGTCGTAGGTGACCGTTAGCTGCACGGTGCCGGTCAGGACGTCGACGCCGGCGGACAGCATGCTGGCGACGCTCGTGGTCACCTCGTCCTGAATTCTTCTGAGCTCCGTCTCGGTGCGCTCGGCGGTGGTCACGCAGAGGGGGCCGTCCCACACCTCTCTCAGCTCCGCCTCGGCGGCCGCAGGGTCACCGGTGACCCTGATGTTGACGACCGGCGGAAGGACTGTCGCCTCCGGGTCATCCGTCAACGCCCGGTCAAGCTCGTACGCGTCCCGGGGGTCTCGGTGCGTCACCCAACCGCCCGCGTAGTCCGAGCGTTGCTGGGCTGCCGTGAAGACAATGTCCTCTGCGGACCAGGGCATCGGTTCGCCCGGCCACCCGCCGGGTGGCTCCGGGCACGGCGAGGCGAAGTCCACGTCGGTCACGGACCCGGCATCGGTCCACTCGTCGGCGGGGACCGCGTCGGTGACCGTGAGGTCAGTGCCGTCGAACGTGCCAGTGACCTGGAAGTCGCCAAACCTCACCCCTGAGGCACTCTCGTAGTCGCCGTCATGGTCGGTCCAGTCCCACCCGATCAGCTCCGGCCCGCCGCACTGCGGCGGCAACGACTCTCCGACCCCGCCCGGACACAGCTCGGCCCCGTCCCCGCCGTCGATCACCATCACCGGGTACCGCGTGGTGACTTCGTCGCCCCACGCTGCCGGCCCCGTCTGTGGCGGCTGGCTAGCCGCCCCGGAGATCGCCTGAGTGGTTGGGTCCCCACAGCCGGCCACCATCAGCGGTGCAGCCACCACGCCCGTCACCAGCCGCCTCATGCAGCTGAGACGTCGTCCTCATGCCCACGGTTCCACGATCCTGGGTGCTGCGTGAGCGCCAGGCGGGCCACGCACGCTCACTTCACCAGGGCCGCGCCGGATGGGGATCGTGGAGTGGCGATAGCGGTCACCACCCCGCCCGTCACGCAGAGTCGAGCGCCCACGAAGCACTGAGTGCAAGGGCGGCGGAAAGCCACCATGGCGCGGCGCTTCGCAGGCCGGCGACGGTGAACGGGTGCCAGAACTTCGCCGTGTGCAGGGTGGTCCTGCGGTCGACGTAGAGCTGTAGTCCGCCCGCGTATGACCCGAGCGCGATGGCGAGGTACACCAGCGCGCCAGGGACTTCGGCCGCTGTCCTCGCACCAGTGAGGGAGGCCAGGACGCCAGCCGTGACGAACACCGCAACGAGCGCCACGGGGGGCCACCAAGGGAGGAACCGCGAGCGACCTCGCTGACGCGGGCGTGCCCGGTCCACCGATGGCGAGGTGCGGGACACGAGATCGATGGTGACATCCGGATGGACTACACCGTGTCGCAAAAGGCGTATCGCACCCGCCCGGCCGATAGAGCGCGCCCGAAGCAGGCGCGGTCCCCGGACGCAAGAACCCCGATGCGGGGCGCATGAATCTCAGCTGCCCCGCGAACCACCGACTCGTCTCAGTAAACGATGGACGAGTGGGACGTGACGCCTCACTGACGAAGGGGACTGGTGGTCGTCGTGCCCTTGGAGACTGGGCAGCCTTGAGCCGCCACGCAGCTTCCCGAGCGGCAGCCAGCAGGACCGCTGCACCGGGGCGCCTACACGACAGGGGCGTCGCTGCGGGAGCTCGGCATGAGGAGCGGCAGCAGCTTCCTGAGTGGCTCTTGGCTGCCGGCTTGGTCGCAACCGTCGACGGCGATGAGTCCCAGCATCAGCCCGAGTCTGCGATGGCGATGGAGACTCACTCGACTTCGGGGATTTCTATGAAGCTGCTCCTGACGTCTGGCGGCGTCACGAACCTGAGCATCCGCGCGGCGCTGGTACGCCTCCTGGGCAAGCCGATCGCCGAGTGCCGCGCCCTCGCCGTCCCCACGGCACAGTGGGGCCACCCGATGTGTGGTCCGGCATCGGTGAGGCGCTTCGTCGCGGACGAGCCGGGTGGGCGATCCCTCGCCGGCCTGGGCTGGGCGTCCCTCGGTGTCCTCGAGCTCACGGCGTTGCCCACCATCGACGTCGACAGGTGGCTCCCGTGGGTGCAGGACGCCGACGTGCTCCTGGTCGACGGCGGGGACGCGACGTACCTGTGCCACTGGATGCGCGAATCTGGGCTCGCGGATCTGCTGCCCTCGTTGACCGGCACGGTCTGGGTCGGGGTGAGTGCCGGGAGCATGGTGATGACGCCCCGGGTCGGGGCCCGCTTCGTCGAGTGGTCAGGCGCGGTGGACGACCGCACCCTGGGCCTCGTCGACTTCTCGATCTTCCCGCACCTGGACGCTTTCCCGACGAACACCCTCGCCGAGGCCCAGCGGTGGGCGCGCGACATCGGTCTCCCGGCCTACGCCATCGACGAGCAGACCGCCATCGCGGTCGCCGACGGCTGTGTCGAAGTCGTCTCCGAGGGAAGTTGGACGACGTTCGAGGCGTGACCACGTGAGGCGTCGCGACGTGGCCGGCACCCCCGAGCTGCGGGAAGGCCACGAACTGGGCGATTAGGCCCCGACCCGGCGTCTCCGACGAAGCGACCGCTTACCGGCGACGTCCGCCGCTTCTGTCGACGGTTACCGCAAAGGGCGGGGCCGTCCCGCGGGAGATCGCCAGTTGGGGATCGGTGACCGGTGCACCCGTGGTGGTGCTTTCCGCCGGATGCTTGGCGATCAATCGCCTTCGGGTAGCGACGCCGTCCACACCAGAAGTTGCGAGCCCTGTACCGCGTACGTCCGCACCGGGTTCCCGCGCCCGTCGACGGTATCCGTGGTGCCGGGCGCGGCGATGCCGACCTCGAGCCCGCCGCCGCCCTCGTCCTGCACGGTCACCACGACTCCCGGTGCTGCGTCGGACAGGATCGTGCTCGAGCCGATCGCGGAGCCCCCCACGCACAGCGAGCCGTCGTCGACGGCGTAGACGCTGACCCCACCGGGCAGCTCGGTGAGCGCTCCGGCAGGCTGCTGGCCGCACGCATCGACCAGAGGCACGAACGGCGGGGTGGTCACCGTCGACGACACGGCCCAGACCACCAGGCCTCCGGCCAGGAACCCTGCCACCAGCCGGTAGACCGGCAGCCGAGGCGGCCGCCACCCACGGTCGCGCGGGCGCCGGCTCAGGAGCAGGACCGTGCCGGTCGCGGCCAGGCCCAACAGGGCACCCACCGAGTTGTTGAGCAGGTCGTCCACATCGAAGGCGCGCCACGCCCATCCTGCGGCCAGCGAACCCAGCAGCTGGCCGGTCTCGATAAGAAGCGTGACCCCGACGCACGCCAGCACCATCGCCTCGTAGCGCCAGCGCACCACCAGCGGCAGCAGCAGCCCGAAGGGCACCGTCATCAGGACGTTGCGCCGCGACTCCCACCCACCGAGCAGGTCCGGCCGCGACAGTGACAGGTTGACTGCGACCCGCCCTTCAGCGCCGGGAACCGGCGACCCCGGAAGGGGAAGGAACGCCACACCGGCGAGCACGAGCAGGTACACGGCGAACGCCACCGTCGCCAGGCGCTGCACGAGAGGAGAGCGCAGGTCGACCACGGCGCGATCGTGACACCCAGCCGTCCCCGCCTCATCAGGGCGTCCAGGTAGGCGATCCTCAGCTGGGATTGGCCCTGCCGGGGGCAGGTGGTCGCTGCCACACTCCGTGATGTGCTTCCCACGCCGCTGCTGATCGTTGATCAGTGGGGCGACGCCTGGGCCTTCCCCTCGGTGGAGGCTGCCGAGGCCGCAGCAGAGTCACTCAGTCTCGACGAGGGCGAGTATGGCGGTGCCTTCACGTCGGATGGGCGCGTGGTCGTGCTTGCTCCCGCGGCTGCCGGGCCTGGGTTCATCACCATCACTGAGACCGTCCTCGAGCAGGAGGAGCTCGACAGGCTTCTCGACGCGGCGGCCGCGAGTCGCGGCCGCAGTTGGCCGTGCCGCAACACCCCCGAGGTAGTGGCGTTGCTGCTGCATGAGCGTTGGGAGCAACGCTGGCCAAAGCGCCCGGCCTGGTTCTCCCGCCGGCTTCACGGCGAGGAACCTTCTCGGCCCGTCGGGACCGCTGACCGCTGACCGCTGACCGCTGACGATCGGCTACGGGCACGCCGTCACTGCTGGCCTGATCACCGCCGGTCGTAGTGAGCAGCGGCGGGGTGCGCAGCCGCCCCTAGATTCGCCGCATGGCTAGTTCTCGCCCCTGGTGGCAAATCGCAGCGACTCCCGCATGGGCACTGCGAGAGGGCGCGTTCTTCGCCGTCCTAGCCCTGGCGTGCTGGCTGGCTGTCGCCTTCGTCGGGAGCCTCCGTAGCCTGCCGTTCACGGTGGCTGCCGTCGTGCTCACGCTCGGTGCCGCCACCTACTTCCTGCAGGCGGCTTACCTGAGGAGGCCGTAAGCCCTTCGACGTGACCACCTGGCGATCCCCAGATAGCGATCCTCGGGTGGCGACGGGCTGCCGACGACGGCTGGCGCCGCAGGAGGACATGCGTGCGCCGGAGCGACAAGGTGCTGCCGCCGTCCCACATCAGTGTCAGTGGTGGGACGGCCGCGCGACAGCGCGTGTGGTCCTTGCCCTCCCTGGGTCAGCGGCTCCTGACGGAAGCTCCGGCACGGGCCTCCGCTCGGTGGACGGCCCGGTAGACCGTCGAGCGGCCGACGCTGAACAGCTCAGCGACCTCGAGGATGGAGTACTCACCGGTGGCCACCAGGACGGCCAGGTGCGCCTCCTGCTTGGCGGACAGCTTCGGTTGTCTCCCGTGCTGCCGGCCCTTCGCCCTCGCGACCTTCATGCCCTCGCGGGTGCGCATCCGGATCAGGTCTGCCTCGAACTCGGCGACCATGGCCAGGACGTTGAACAGCAGCCGCCCGACCGGGTCGAGGGGGTCGTGCACCGAGCCGCCGAGGCTCAGCCGCACCTGGCGGACGGTGAGCTCCTCCGGGATGCTGCGGGCGTCGGGCAGGGAGCGGGCCAGGCGGTCCAGTTTCGTGACGACGAGGGTGTCGCCCTCGCGGCAGGCGGCCATGGCCTCCTTGAGGCCGGGCCGGTCGCGGTTGGTGCCGGTCAGGCCGTGGTCGACGTAGACGCGGCTTGCGGGAACGCCGAGGGCTTGGAGGCCGTCGCGCTGCGCGGTGAGGTCCTGGCCGTCGGTGGACACCCGTGCGTAGCCGATGAGTAGTGCGGTCATGACGATGCTCCTCGCGTCGGCCGTCCCCGGGGCCCCATCGCGCCGGTGCGGCAGCGGCCCTGCCGCTACACCGAGACCGTCGAAGACACGTCGACCCTCAGCAAGACCACGGCTACGCGCTCGCTCAGAACGGCCCAACCTGCCCCCGGACGGGATCCACAACTTGGCTGGCACCTGGCGCGCGACCTGTACGCGCGGTGCGTCCGCTGCGGCGGCATGGTGAGGCTGTGGGACGACCAGAGCGACGAATGCCCGTGCGGACGGCTCCACAAGGACGTGGACGCGGGTCGCTTCGGGTCGGATGACGGAGACGCGAGCCTCGCGGTGTTCCGCGTGACGACCGTGGCCGTCCGCCCTTGGTGGCGCCGGCTGAAGCGCGCCACGGGTCGCCTGTTCGAGGATCGAGGACCGCGAGGCTCGGGTAGCTAGACCGACCAAAGGTCGGTCACCGGGCACCTGCCCTCCGCCCGCACGGCGCTCCATCTGCGTGCCGCCCTCGGGGTGGTGGCTGATACCCGGGGGAGACTGCTGCTCGTGGACGGGGACCGCAGCGCCGAGGTGCTCCGCTACAACCCGGACAACCAGACGACGCTGGTCGTCGAGCGGGTCCGGACGTCGACCGGCAGCCGGGTGCGCAAGGAGCTCCGTCGACCCGACCGGGGGAGCCCGTGGCGCGGGGGGCACTGGGCTGCCTCGACCGACCCGGGGCACTGGAACTACTGGCACCGTGAGGCCGAGGTCTACCGCGACGAGGACCTGCGCGCCTCCCTGGCGGGCACCGGGCTCGGGCTGGCCGCTGCCGAGGTGGTCGAGCACGACGCCGGCGCGACCCTGTGGCTGGAAGATGTCGTCGGTACGCCCGGCCCGGCGTTCGACCTCGACGACCACGTGGCGACCGCGGCCGCGCTGGGCCCCTGGCAGGGACGGCCGCCGTTGTCCCGGCCCTGGTCCTCGCAGCGCTTCCTGCGCGAGTACTCCACCAGCCGCCCGTGGGACCTGACGGTGGTCGACGACGACGCCGCGTGGGAGCAGCCGCTCGTCCGCGCCACCTGGCCGGAGGGTCTGCGCGACGGGTGGGCGCGGCTGCTGGCCCACCGCGGCGACCTGCTCGACGTCATGGAGGAGCTCCCGAGGGTCTCCAGCCACCTGGACGCGTGGGTCAGCAACGTCGTGCGGCGCGCCGACGGCACGGTGGTCCTGCTCGACTGGGCCTTCGCCGGCGACGGCGCGGTCGGCGAGGACCTCGGCAACTGGCTGCCCGACGCGGTCTTCGACCTGTTCTGGCCCGCCGACAGGCTCGCCGAGCTGGAGGCCGCCTGCTTCCCGGCCTACCTGCGAGGGTTGCGCGCGAGCGGCTGGCCCGGCACCGACACCGAGGCGCGGCTCGGTCTCGTGGCCTCGTGCGTCAAGTACGCCTGGCTGCTCCCGCTGATGCTCGCCCGTGCCGGTGGCACCCAGCAGCGCGCCTACCACCAGGACGTCGACGCGCAGCACCTGTACCGCCAGCGGGGGACGGCACTGGCGCACCTCGTCGGGTGGGCCGACGAGGCGATGTCCATCGCGTCCTGACCAGTCCACCCCCGCGGCTCGCTCGCAGCCCCTGGTGGGTCCGGACCCGGTCCTCTACCGGGGACCGCTGGCCGTCAGCCCTCTCGGGGTGGCAGCGCGCAGCCCCGCTACCGCCTGCTTCGACGCACCACGACGGCGTAGCCGGCGAAGAAGACCGCGAGAGCGACGAGCAGGCCGCCCACCACCGGGAGGGGGATGCCGCGGCGACCGACGTCGGACATGTCGGAGGTCAGGAGCACCCCGATGCCGCCTGCCAGGCAGAACCCGGCGATGACGAACAAGCCCGTCGGAGAGAGGGGAGGCTGTGAGGTCACAGGACATCCTGAGCCGCGGCGACCGGCTCCGCCCTACTCAGGAGCCTGGATGGACGCGGCTTGTTCGGTTTGGTCCGCCAGACGGAGACCACGGGCCGACAGCCGACGCATCGCCCACGACGCCGTGACCGGCGTGTTCTGCGGTGACCCCGGCCAGATTCGAACTGGCGACACACGGTTTAGGAAACCGATGCTCTATCCCCTGAGCTACGGGGCCGTGGGCAGCGTCGGCCCGGGGCCCCCGCCGCCCGTGAGGACGAGACGGTCGGAGGCTACCCGAGCCCGCCGACGGGCGGGCACCGGCACCGGCCGCCCCGGGCGGTCCCCGACCGGGTGCAGCCGTCCGGGCGACAGCGCGCGCCGGGCGGTCGGGATCTGACCGGACGGCTGCGGCACGTCCCGTCACGGCCCATCATCGGGGAGTGGTCAACTGCAGCTCCCGCCCCGTGTCCTCCGCCGTGGCGCTCGCCCTCGGCAGCCTCCTGCTGACCGGTGCGCCTGCCGCCTCCGCGGCGACGGCCGGGGCACCGACGGGCGCCGCCGTGGCGCAGCAGGCGGCGCAGCATGTCGCCCCGGTGCAGGGGCTCGTGCACGAGCAGGCAGCGCCGCTCACGGAGCCGGCGCCCGACGGCCCGCCGCTGTCGGCGGCCGCGGTGGTGGCGCGCGACGGCATCGTGGACGTCGTCGTCCGCACGGCCCCCGACGCCGACCCTGAGGTCGTCGCGCGCGGCGTCGACGCGGGGGCGGACCTGGTCTTCCAGTCCGTTCTGTCGGGGTTCACCACCACGGTCGACCCGGCGGGGCTGGCCGACCTGCAGGCGGACCCGCGCGTGCTCGCCGTCGAGGTGGACCAGGTCGTCTGGACAGCGAGCACCCGTTCCCCCGTGACCTGGGGGCTGGACCGCACCGACCAGCGCACCCTGCCGTTGTCCGGGAGCTACACGCAGCGCTCGACCGGCGCCGGGGCCACCATCTACGTCGTCGACAGCGGGGTCGACGCCGGCCACGCCGAGTTCGGCGGCCGCGTGCGGTCCGGCTTCACCGTGGTGACCGACGGCGCCGGCACGGACGACTGCAACGGTCACGGCACGCACGTGGCGGGGACCGCAGCAGGCGCCGTCCACGGTGTCGCCAGCTCGGCGACGGTGGTGCCGGTCCGCGTGGCGGACTGCCGCGGGAAGGGCACCGTCGGCGGGATCGTGGACGGGTTGGACTGGGTGCTGCAGGACCACCAGGCGGGGACCCCCGCGGTGGTCAACCTCAGCATCGGCGCGGGACCCAGCCCGATGCTCGACGACGCGGTCCGTGCCCTGCACGCGCGCGGCCTCAGCGTCGTCGTCGCCGCGGGCAACGCCGGGGCCGACGCCTGTCTCAGCTCGCCGGGCCGGGTCCCTGCTGCCGTCACCGTCGGGGCGACCGACGCGTCCGACCGGCGGCCGTCCTGGTCGGACCACGGCGCCTGCCTCGACCTGTTCGCCCCCGGGGTCGAGATCCGGTCGGCCGCGCACGGCACCGTGACCGGGACCCGGGTGGACTCCGGCACGTCGATGGCGGCCCCCCACGCCGCAGGCGTCCTCGCGGTCATGCGGGCGGCCGAGCCCGGCCTGACCGCCACGGCGGCGGCGGAGCGTCTCGTCGCCTCCTCGTCCCCGGGCGTCGTCCTGGACACGGCCGGGTCGCCGAACCGCCTGCTCTCGCAGTCCTCCGCGCCGCCCAGCGCCGAGTGCCCGGCGGGCGACGACCGCACCGGCGCCGTCAGCCTGCCCCGCCCCGGTGTCGTCGTCGTCCAGCGGACCATGTCGCCCACCCGCTACGACCTGTTCACCGTGGACAGCAGCGGCGCCGCCACCCCGCTGGCGGTCGACGGCCTGCCCCTGACCACCCAGGTGGTCGCGACCTGGGAGAACGGCGCCGGCTGCTCCGGCCTGCCGGGCTCGCGCGCCGCCTGGGCCGTCACCCCCGGCGGGCGCGTGTTCGGCGAGGGCTCCGTGACCGGGCCGCCCGCCGCCTCCTACGGCGACGCCTCGACGCTCCCGCTGGCCCGCCCCGTCGTGGGGATGAGCCCGACGGCGTCCGGTCGCGGCTACTGGCTCGTCGCCTCCGACGGCGGGATCTTCACCTACGGCGACGCGGTCTTCCACGGCTCGACCGGGGCGCTGCGCCTCAACCAGCCGATCGTCGGCATGGCCACCACGCCCACGGGCGGCGGGTACTGGCTCGTCGCCTCCGACGGCGGGGTGTTCGCCTTCGGCGACGCGGTGTTCCACGGCTCGACCGGCGCCCTGCGGCTGCAGCGCCCCGTCACCGGCATGCTCGCCACCCCGACCGGCCAGGGCTACTGGATGGTCGCCTCCGACGGCGGGGTGTTCACCTTCGGCGACGCGCTGTTCCACGGCTCGACCGGCGCGCAGACGCTCAGCTCCCCGATCGCCGGGATGCTGCCCCGTACCGGCGGCTACCTGCTCGTGGGCGGCGACGGCAGGACGTACGGGTTCGGCGGCCGGTAGGCAGGCCGGGTCGGCCGGCGTCCGGACGGTAGGGGGCCAGGTCTGACGCCGGGCCGGTCTGGGTACCCCTCCGGCATGACCGACCTGACTGCCCTCGTCCTCACCTGCTCGCTCAAGAAGTCCCCCGCCCCCTCCTCCTCGGAGACCCTCGGCCGCGAGGTCCTCACCGCGCTCGGCGAGCACGGCGTCACCGGCGAGGTGGTCCGCGTCGTCGACCACGACGTCCGCTTCGGCGTCTCCCTCGACGAGGGCGACGGCGACGGCTGGCCGGCGCTGCGGGCCAAGGTCATGGCCGCCGACATCCTCGTCCTCGCCACCCCCATCTGGCTGGGGCAGCCGTCCTCGGTCGCCAAGGTCGTCCTCGAGCGGCTCGACGCCGAGATCTCCGAGTCCGACGACCAGGGCCGCATGCTCACCTTCGGCAAGGTCGCCGGCGTGGCCGTCGTCGGCAACGAGGACGGCGCCCACCACACCAGCGCCGAGGTGTTCCAGGCGCTCGTCGACGTCGGCTTCACCGTGCCGGCCGCCGCCACCACGTACTGGGTCGGCGAGGCCATGGGCGGCGTCGACTACCAGGACCTGGAGGAGAAGCCGGAGTCGACGCAGGGCACGACCGCCGACGTCGCCCGCCACCTGGCGCACCTGGCCCGGCTGCTCAAGGACTCGCCCTACCCCGCCGCCGGCTGACCCGCACGCCCCGGGCGGGACCGGGACAGGTCCTCAGGCGGGCGCGTCCGCGCGCAGCACCTGGCAGCCTGTCCACTCCCCGCCCGGGGACAGCGTCACCGGCTCCAGCTGCGCCGGCTCGACGCAGACGAACTCGCCCTCCCCGCCCGGGTGCACGTCGCCCGGGGCGCCGCCCGGGCCGGGGTTCCACACCACGCGGGAGCCGAAGCCGTCGGCGGTGAGCACGGTGGCACCCAGGACCGGGTCGCGGAGCACGACGGCCCCCTGGGTCCCGGGCTCGACGCCGGCCACGGCGACGTCCACCGGACCGACGACCGGCAGCGGGCCCTGCGGCAGGACCGTGCTGCCGCTGCCGTCGTTGGCCTCCGCGGTCCGCCCCTCCAGGCCCGTCAGGCGGGCGTCGGCCGTGGAGGACACTCGCAGGTAGGTGTGCAGGGCCGCCGTGAAGGTCAGCGGCGCGGTGCCCTCGGACCGCACCCACAGCCGCACCGACAGCTCCGCGCCCACCGCGACCGCGTCGAGGTGGAGCGTGAAGGCGTGCGGGTAGGGCGTCGTCGTGCCGTCGGACACCAGGCGCAGCCGCGCCGTGGCCGCCCCCCGGTCGTCGGTGCCGGCCTGCAGCACCTCCCAGGCGCGGTCGCGGACGACGCCGTGCCGGGGGCCGTCGCCGCGGGCCGCGAACTGCGGCCAGATGACGGGGATGCCGCCACGGACCGCGGTGCCGGGCCCGCAGCCGGTGTCCCGGCTCAGCCACAGCCGCTCCTCACCGCCCGCCGGCGACCACCCGAGGACGTGCCCGCCGTGCGCGCAGAACGTGAGGACCGCGCCGTCGTCGGCCACGAGCCGGACCGGTCGGCAGGGGTCCGGGGCCCCGTCGTGCGGTGCGGAGGACGCGTCCGGCCGTGCCAGGGGCTCGGTCATGCCAGCGAGGGTGCCAGGTGCGCCGCCCACCCGGCCAGCACCGGCGAGCAGCCCGCGTCCAGGTGCACCGTGGCCAGGTCCGCCGCCCGGGTCGGGCCGCGGTTGACGACGACGACCGGGATGCCCTCGCGCGCGGCCCGGGCGACGAACCGGCGGCCCGAGAAGACCGTGCACGACGTCCCGGCGACCAGCAGCACCCGGGCGGCCTCGACCAGGGCGTAGCAGCGCTCGACCCGCTCGACCGGCACGTTCTCGCCGAAGAACACGACGTCGGGCTTGAGCATCCCGCCGCAGCGCTCGCAGGGGGCGACGACGAACCCGGCCGTGTCGTCGAGGTCGACGTCCCCGTCCGGGGCGATGTCCGCCGAGCCCAGGTCGTCCCGCTCGGCCCAGCCGGGGTTGAGGGCCGCGAGCCGCTCGTGCAGCCGCACCCGCGGCGTGAGCTCCCGGCAGCCCAGGCACACGACCTGCGACAGGGTCCCGTGCAGGTCCACGACGTCCGGCGACCCGGCAGCCTGGTGCAGCTCGTCGACGTTCTGGGTGATGACGGACGTGACGACCCCGGCCCGGCCGAGCGCGGCGAGCGCCCGGTGACCCTCGTTCGGCGACGCCGCGGCCATCCGGTGCCAGCCGACGTGGCTGCGCGCCCAGTAGCGCTGCCTGCCCCGCTCGGAGCGGGTGAAGTCCTGGTACGTCATGGGCGCACGGCGCGGCGTGCCCGGCCCCCGGTAGTCCGGGATGCCCGAGTCCGTGCTCATGCCCGCCCCGGTGAGCGCCACCACCCCGCCCCCGGCGAGCAGCTCGACTGCCTCCACCGGGTAAGGGTAGGTCGGGGCGCCGGGAGGTCGAGGACCGGTCGTCGGGTCCCGGACGGCGCGGGCTAGCGTGCCGCGGGTGGACAGCCCCGAGCACCTCATCGACGGCGTCCTGGCCCGGATGGGGGAGCGGCTGGAGGAGCTGGAGCGGGCGGGGGACCCGGCACGGCACTTCCTCGCCACCTACCGCCGCGTCACCCTGGCCGTCGGCGAGGCGGCCGCGCAGGGCCGGGTCGAGGACCCGTCGTGGCTGGCGCGCTGGGACGTCGCCTTCGCCGAGCTGTACCTGCAGGCGCACGACGCGTGGCAGCAGGAGCCGGCCACCGTCCCCGGGCCCTGGCGCGAAGCGTTCTCGGCGCCGGCCGGCCTCGAGCCGTACCTGCACGTGCTGCTCGGCATGAACGCCCACATCAACTTCGACATGCCGCAGTCGCTGCTGCAGGTCGTCGGCGAGCGCGACCGGCACGACCCGGTCCTCATGGGCTCGCGCGAGCGCGACCACCACGCCCTCGACGGGGTGATCGTCGCCCTGGTCCCGCAGGAGTCCCGCCACCTGGTGAGGGCGGCGGCGGCCGCGCCCGGCGTCCTGGACCGGCTGCTGCTGCCGCTGTCGCGGGCGGCGTCGGCGCGGCTGCTGCGCGAGAGCCGCGAGCAGGTGTGGGCCAATACCCACGTCATGCTCCGCGCGCGGGCGGCCGGTCCCGGCCCGCTCGCCGCCGCGACGGCCCGGCTGGAGGAGCTGTCCACCCGGCGCGTCCACGACCTGCTCGTCCCGCGCCACCCGCTGTACCACCTGGCCCGGCACGGCTTCGGGGTGCGGCTCGACGGCGGCGCCGAGGACGAGCGGGTCGCCTGACAGACGCTCCTCTCGCCTGCTGGCGCGGGCCGGGCCGTCTCGCGGCCAGGCCACCTGGGCGGGGCAGGCCTGCTCGGCCCGCAGCGGGAGGTCCGCGGTCGGTCCCGGGACCTAGCGTGACGGCGTGGCTGTCTCCCGTCCCGCCCTGGTCGTCGCCTGGCTCGTCGCCGCCACCTGCTGGGGGGCCAGCTTCCTGTTCATCAAGTGGGGCCTCGAGGGCCTGGTCCCCGGCCAGGTGGCCCTGGCGCGGCTGCTCTTCGGGACGCTGTTCCTCGGCGGCTGGCTGCTGGTCACCCGCACCGCGCTGCCCGCCGACCGGGGCACGTGGGGCCACTTCGCGGTACTCGGTGTCCTGTTCTGCTTCGCCCCGTTCACGCTGTTCGCCTACGCCGAGACCCTCGTGGACTCCGGGCTGGCCGCCATCCTCAACGCGACGACGCCGCTGTGGACGCTCGTCATGGTGCTGCTGTTCCTGCCGAGCGAGCGCGTCACCACCCGCAAGGCGGTCGGTCTGCTCGTCGGCTTCGCCGGTGTCGTCGTCGTGGCGCTGCCGCAGGTGGCCGGGCTCGGCGGGCGCGACGCGCTGCTCGGGCAGGCCGCCTGCCTGGGGGCGACCGCCTGCTACGGCGCCGGGCTGGTGTGGGTGCGCCGGTTCGTCATCCCCCGCGGCACCGGCCCGCTGGTCATCGCGTTCGGCCAGGTGTCGATGGGACTGGCCTGGTCCCTCCTCGCCGCGCCGGTGCTGTCGTGGGAGCCGGTCCAGCTGACGACCAGGGTCGTGCTGGGGATGGTCGCGCTGGGCGTGCTCGGGACGGGGCTCGCCTTCGTGCTCAACACCGCCGTCACCGCGGGGCTCGGGGCGACGTTCGCGTCCACCGTCACCTACCTGTCGCCGGTCATCGGCGTCGCGCTCGGTGCGCTCCTGCTCGCCGAGAGCATCGGCCTCGCCGAGGTGGTCGGCGGCCTGGTCGTCGTGCTCGGCGTGGCGGTGGGCCAGGGGGTGCTCCGGCTGCCCCGCCGGGCCGCCCGGGACTCCTCCGGCGTCCGGGCGTCCCCGGGTGCGGGAGGCGCCCGCGGGGCGCGGGATCTCGTACCGTGAGCACATGCCATCCCCCGGACAGCCGTCGGTCGAGACGGGTCCGGGGACCACGGGCCCGGCGGGGCGCGCCGCGCAGGTGCTCGACCGCGCCCGGACCGCGCTGCTGCAGGACCCGACCGGCACCCGCGACCTGAGGCCCGTCGAGGCGGCCTGCCTCGACGTCACCTCCGCGCACCCCTCCGGCCAGGCGCACCTGCTCGCCTCGGGCCGGCAGAAGCTGTCGGGCCTGGTCCGCGACCCGGACGCCCGCGTCGCCGCCCTCGCGCAGCTGCGCCGCTTCCGCGAGGTCGTCGGCTCGCTGGAGGACCGCGGCCATACCGCGGGGCACCTGGTCGCCGGGGTCGTCGTGCTGCCCGACGGCGGCGAGATGCCGGTCCTGCTCCGCTCCTGCCGCGTCGGCGGCAGCGGCGAGACCGACGCCCAGGTCGTGGTCGAGGGCCAGGTCGAGCTCAACCCTGCCCTGGCCCGGGAGCTGCTCGAGCGCAGCGGCGGCACGGTGGACCTGCCGGCGGTGCTCGGGGACCGGCTGCGGACCAGCGGGAACGGCTTCGACCCCTACCCGCTGCTCGACCTCGTCCAGGCGGCGCTGCCGGGCGTGCCCGGCGCCCTGCTGCGGCGCCGGCTGCTGCTGGCGCCGGTGTCGCTGGACGGCGACCGGGTCCTCGCCGACCTGGAGCGGCTGCGCACCACCGTCGGCCCGTCCTCGCCGCTGGCCTGGGTGGGCGACGAGCAGGACGAGCCCGTCGAGGACCTGCTCGCGCGGGTGGGCCACGGCCTGCCCGTCGTCGACGACCCCGGCCAGGGCGTCCAGGACCTGCTCGAGCGCTTCTCGCCCGTCCGGCTCGACCCCGACCAGCGGCGCGTCCTCACCGCCGTCCTGGCCGGCCACAGCACCGCCGTGGACGCCCCGCCCGGCGCCGGTGCCACCACGTGCGCGACCGCCGTCGCCGCGGTCGCCGCCGCCACCGGCCGGCGCTGCCTGGTCGTGGTCCCCACCCGCGCCGAGGGCGACGTGCTCGTCGACCGGCTCGTGGCGCTCGGCCTGGGCGACCTCGTCAGCGACGGCTCCGGCCGCCCGGCCGCCTCGACCGAGTCCGCCGCCCGCACCGCGGGGTCCACGGGCGGGCCCGCCGAGGAGGCCGCCCGGCGCCACGTCGAGGCGGGGGAGCGCTACCGCGCGGCGGTCGCCGAGCTGCGCCGCGTCCGGCGGCCGTGGCAGGTCACCCGCGCGCAGGTGCTCGAGGTGCTGGCCGAGGCCGCGGTCGAGGGACCCCGGCTCAGCGACGTGGTCCTCGCGCAGGACCCCGGGACCGGGCTGTCGCGCGAGCAGATGGAGGCCCTGGCAGACGACCTCGCCGAGGCCGTCGCGCTCGGCTCGCTCGAGCCCACCGAGACCGCCTGGACCGGCGCCCGGATCACCGACCGGCAGGGTGCGCAGGAGGCCCTGGGCCTGTCCGCCCGGCTGCGGGACGGGCTGGTCGCCGAGGCGGTCGACGCCGCCGCCGAGCTCGCGCAGGGCACCGGCACCGTCCGTGCCACGACGGTGGCCGAGGTCGCCGAGCGCCACCGCCTGTTCGCCGGCCTGCAGACCACCCTCGACCGGCTCGTCCCCGAGGTGTTCGACGTCCCGATCCTCGACCTGGTGGCCGCGACCGCCGACGAGGAGTTCCGCCGGACGACCGGCTACACCCTGGGCGGCGCCCAGCGCTGGCGACTGCGCCGGCGGGCCCGCCAGCTCGTCCGCCCCGGCGTGGAGTGCGACGAGCGCCAGCTGCACCGGCTGCTGTCCGCCGCGGCCGCCCAGCGCCTGGACTGGCAGAAGATCTCCGAGGGGTCCGGCTGGGCGCACCTGCCCTCCTCGACGGCCGGGCTCGTGGCCACGCTCGGCGAGCTGGTGCGGGCGTGCGAGCGGCTGGACCTGCTCCACCCCGGGCTGCAGCTGTCCCGCCGACCGGTCGGCCAGGTCGAGCAGGTGGCCGCCCGGCTGCTCGAGGAGGCCGACGCCCTCGACGACCTGCCCCGCCGCACCCTGCTCGAGCAGCGCGTCAGCGAGCGCGGCGGCTCCGGCCTGCTCGCGCACCTGCGCCGGCTGCCGACCGGCACGGTGAGCCCGGGCGCCGCCGCCCGCGAGCTGCGCCTGGCGTGGTGGACCGGCGTGGCCGAGGCGACCGCGCCCGCCCTGTCGGACCGGGCGGTGACGAGCGAGGCGTCCGAGCGCTACGCCGCCTCGCAGCGCGACTGGGTGGCCGCCGCCCCCGCCCGCGTCCGCGCCGCCCGCGGCGAGGTGGACAGCGGCTCCCGGCTGGCCGGGCCGGTGCGCGTGCTCGTCCCCGCCGACGTGGCTGCCCTCCCGGTCGACGACCACGTCGACGTCCTCGTGCTGGACGACGCCGGTCGCGCCGGCTTCCCCGAGGCGTGCGGCGCCCTGGCCCGCAGCTCGCAGGTGCTCGCCCTCGGCGACCTGGGCGTCGCGCGGCAGGGTTCCGCGCTCGCCGTGCTCGGCAGCTGCCTGCCCGTCGACCGGCTCCGCACCGGGCACCGCACCCACCAGCCCGCGCTCGCCGGGCTGCCCGCGGTCACCGGCAGCACGCCGGTCCGCAGCACCGGCTCGCCCGCCGCGGAGCCCGCGGTCACCTGGAACCTCGTCGAGGACGCCGTCGGCCTGCCCGAGGGCGACGCCGACCAGGTCGACAGCACCGAGGTCGAGGTCGACCGGGTGGTCCGCGAGACGCTGCGCCTCGTCGCCGAGCTCGCCGCGCAGGACCCGCCGCGCTCCGTCGCGGTGGTCGCGCTCACCCGCGCCCACGCGCTCGCCGTCGCGGGCGGGGTCCGCCGGGCCGTGCGCGCCTACCCGTCGCTCGCCGTGGCGTTCTCCTCGGCGATGCCCGAGCCCGTGGTCGTCGCCTCGGTGGACCAGACCCGCGGCCTCGAGCGCGACGAGGTGCTGCTGACGACCGGGTTCGCCCGCACCCCGCACGGTCGCGTGCTGCACCGCTTCGGCCCGCTCGACGCCCCCGGCGGGGCCGGGCTCATGACGACGGCGGTCAGCCGCGCCCGCCACCGCCTGCACGTGGTGACCGCGCTGCGCGCCCGCGACCTGGACCCCTCGCGGCTGAAGACCCCCGGCGCGGTCTCCCTCGCCCGCACGCTCGCCGCCGTGGAGCTCGACAAGAACTTCACCGACGACCTCGACATCGAC
>NZ_JBBEOI010000019.1 GCF_037860755.1 Aquipuribacter hungaricus
CTCGCGCGGTCGCAGGACCCGGGGGGTCGGCGGGGCCCCCCGGCAGGTCCCCGCTGCGGCCGCGCGGGCAGCGGGCACCTGACCAGCCTCGTCCGGCCGGCGTCGCGGTCGCGCCAGTCCGACCGCGCGGACCTACCTCCGTCGGGCTGCCAGGCCCTCGGGTGTCGTCCAGAAGTCGCCGAGGCTTCATCTGCCGTTTGTCCACCTGGCGCTACAGGCGGTGTTGGCTCACGGCCGCGACTGCCTGATCGAGCAGCCGACACGATGGACACCTGGAGACGCAGTGGACCAGCACCCGCACGAGCACCGCCACGACTCCGGCCCTGCCGGGCACTCCCACGGACCTGCCGGGCACTCCCACGGACCTGCCGGGCACTCCCACGGACCGGGCGGGCACTCCCACGGACCCGCAGAGGGCGCTGTCGCGGGCCCCGAGCTCGACGTCGAGGTCCCGGACACCGAGCTGACCCCGGCGCAGGTCGCCCGCCGCTCGTTCCTGCGCGGTGTCGGGCTGGTGGGCGCGAGCGGTGCGGTCGCGGGAGCGACAGGCCTCGCCGGCGCCTCGCCGGCAGCGGCGTCGACGGCGTCGGCCAGGCCGCCGCGCAGCGGAGACTCCTTCCGCTGGTCCGCCGGCGACCACCACATGCACACGCAGTACAGCGGCGGCTCGGACGCGCCCTACCTCATCGAGCAGCACGCACTGCACGCCAACCGCTTCGGCCTGGACTGGATCGTCGTCACCGACCACGGCGGACCGCTCCACCAGAAGTTCGGCGTCAACGCGACCTACCGCGACATCGCGCTGGCGCGGCAGAAGCACACCGACATGCTCATCTTCCAGGGCCTGGAGTGGAACCCGCCGGCAGGCGACCACTCCACCGTCTTCGTCCCCCCGGGGACCAACGACCTGGCGATCATGAGCGAGTTCGAGCTGCTGTACGACGCGTCCATCAACGGCAACGGTGCCTCGACTCCGGCCAACGAGGCCAGGGCCCGGGAGGCTGTCCGCTGGCTGGGCGACCAGGTCCGCGCGGGCCGCACCGACAGCGCGCTGCAGATCTTCCACCACCCCAGCCGTGGCGGCCGGTACGCGCCGTCGGAGTTCCGCGGCATGCGGGACACCGAGCCCACCGTGTCCATCGGCATGGAAGGTGCCCCCGGGCACCAGGCCGCCGGCATCCCGGTCTCGCAGGGCGGGGCAGGCGAGGGACGCGGCTTCTACGACGGCGGCCCCGGGACCAACTCCTACCCGGGCTACCCGCTGGACTCCTACCGCACCTACGGCGGGTTCGACTGGCTCACCTCGACCGTCGGCGGGGTGTGGGACTCCATGCTCGCCGAGGGCAAGCCGTGGTTCGTCACCGCGACGTCGGACTCCCACCAGGTGTACCGCGACTCCTGGACCTACGGCGGCGCCCCCACCCCCGACGGCGTCTACAAGGACCCGGTCTTCACCCGCGACGAGGTGCCCGGCCGCGGCGACTTCTGGCCCGGCCAGTACTCCCAGACGGTCCTCGGTCTCCGCGACTTCTCCTACGGCTCCGTGGTGGAGGCCCTGCGGTCGGGCCGCTCGTACCTCGTGCACGGCAACCTCATCGACGGGCTGCGCCTCACGGTGTCCACCGGTGGCCGTCGCGGCGTCGGCACCATCGGCGACACCGTCCAGGCCGCCCGCGGCGGCCGGGTCGAGGTCACGGTGTCGGTCGACCTGCGCCGCACACCCAACTTCAACGAGGACATCCCCCAGCTCGCCCGGGTCGACCTCATCGCCGGACCCATCACGGGACCGGTCGCGGACCAGGACACCATGACGGCACCCGGCACCCGCGTCGTCCAGTCCTGGGAGGTCAGCGCCCGCCAGCGGGACGCCGGCGTCGCCGAGTTCACCTACCGGTTCAACCGCGACGAGAGCCCGCTCTACCTGCGGGTCCGGGGCACCGACGGCAACCGTGCCAGCGGCGGCCCCAGCGGCCTGGAGCCCGAGCAGGACGTCATCGGCGACGCCGACCCGTGGACGGACCTCTGGTTCTACTCCAACCCCGTGTTCATCACCCGCTGACGACCCCCGCGCTGCCGCCCCCGCGGTCTCCCGCGGGGGCAGCAGCGGTCACCATCCCGTGCCGGAGCCGGACCTCAGGGGCGCCGCCCCGCCGCCCACGATGGCGGGAGCCCGCCCGCATGCACGCCAGCGCAGGCGTGAAGGGGAACCGAGCGGGCTCCCGGGCCCGACGCTAGGTCGGGGCGTCCCCCGGCGGAAGCCGACGGAGACGGCATCACCTGCCTGGCCCACGCCCGACAACCTGTCCCGGGCGGGCGACGACCCGGCGTGGCGCCACCACCACGGCACGTCCACCGCCGACCGTCCTGGGCCGCGCCCGCACGCTGGCTCCACGAGCCGCAGACGACGACCAGCCACCGCTGGGTAAGCCCGACGTCAGCGCTGGCTGGTCGCGGCCACCAGCTCTGCGGCGACCTGTGCGAGCTTGCGGTTCTGAGAGCGGGACAGGCGGACGAGCTCGGCGAAGGCGTCGTCGGGCGTGCACCCGGTGCGCGCCATGAGGACCCCCTTGGCCTGCTCGATCGTGGCGCGCGAGACCAAGGCTGCCTTCATCTGCTCGGCGACGCGCTGGGCGGAGTGCAGCAGGTGGGCGTTGGCCAGGGTGGTCGCGGCGTAGCCGGCGAAGGCTTCGGCCGCCGGCACCGACGACGGGCCCAGGCCGCTGCCGTCGCCGCGTGCATACATGTTGAGGGCTCCGACGACGCGGCTGGGGACAGCCATCCCGACCGACAGCGACCCGGTCACCCCGGCCCGGCGGGCCGCGTCCACGAACCGCGGGTACCGCCGGTGATCATCGAGGTCACGGCCGAGGTCGAAGAGCGGGACGGTGCCGCCCTGCCGGGCGGCGTCCATGCACGGACCAGAACCCTCGTCGTACTGGCGTTCGTCCAGCTGCGCCGCGAGGTCGCCGGTGAAGGCGACCGTGTGCGCCTTCGCTCCCTCGACCAGCGTGATGGAGACCTCGTCGGCGCCGGGGATGCTCGCCTGGGCCAGGGTGGCCACCTGCCGCACCACGTCGGTGAGCGACGTCCCGGCCAGGGACAGGCTCGCCAGCTCCGCGATGGCCTGGTCCAGCTCGACCGGCGGCAGGGTCGGCACCCACCGCTCACCGAGGGGCAGGTCGTCCGCGGCATCGACGAGCTCGGCCAGGGCGTCGCTGCCTGGGACTCCGTCGCGTGCTCCACCACCGACCGCGTCGTCGGACGGGTCAGACTCTTCCGGGTGGGTGTCGCCGCTCATGGCGGGCCTCTCGCTACGCCTACCGGTCCCTCTGGGCTGGGACGGGGCGGCGCCTCAGCGTCACGCGGGATACGCCGAGGTTCGTGGCCGCCGGGCTGTTCGAGCGGGAACATGGACGCTACACGGGGGTCCGGAGGTCCGTGACGGTGCGGGCCGTGCCTCAGCGGGTTTGACCCGTCGCGGCGCACGTGCTCGAGGCGCCTGAGCAGCCGGGGTTCGCGCGGATACCCGTCGGGGGGTGCTGGTCCGCAAGGATGGTCGCGTGCGACCAGTCTCCGACCCTGGCATGCCTTCGGGGGTGCCAAGGGCGACGCACCACCGGGCCGAAGCTGCCCCGGCACGAGGCGGGCGAGCGTGACCGAGGCTGCGGCACTGACCCTTCCTGCTGTCGCCCACGACTTCCCTGCGGCGGTGCTCCTGGTGGACACCGACGCCGGGGCGGTGGTGTTCGTCAACGACCTCGCGCGGCAGCTCGCCCCGGGTCTGGAGCTGCCTGCGGACCTGGAGGCCTGGTCCCGGGAGGCGCAGCTGCAGGTGGTCTCCGGGGGCCCGCTGGGCGACAGCAGCACCCCGCTGGCCAGCATCGTGGCCGGTGACCCCAGCACCGGCCGCCAGGTCAGCGCCGCCCTGCAGTCCGGGGCCAGCACCGCCCGGGAGGCGCTGTGGGCGATCGGGATGCCCCTGCACGAGGCACCCGAGCCGCTGCGGGCACGGTCCCTGCTGGTGCTGCTCCCGCTCCGGTTCCCCGAGGCCATCGCCGACGCCCAGGCCGCCGCGGCCGCCAGCCGGGCCCACCGCTCGGTCCTGTCCAGCGGCCTGGCCATCGCGATCAGCGACCCCACCGCCGACGACGACCCCCTGGTCTGGGTCTCGCGCAGCTTCGAGCAGCTCACCGGCCACACCAGCGCGGAGGTCCTCGGCCGCAACTGCCGCTTCCTGCAAGGACCCGACACCGACCCGGACGCCGTCGCGCGGGTGCGCGAGGGGCTGGCGGCCGACCGGACGGTGAGCGTGACCCTGCTCAACTACCGCCACGACGGGTCCGCCTTCTACAACCACCTCGTCGTCTCCGCCGTCTTCGACGCCGCGGGCAGGCTGAGCCACCGCGTCGCCGTGCTCAGCGACGTCACCGGACAGGTCCTGGCCGCGCACGAGCGGGACGCCGCGCGGGCCGAGGCCGACCGGGCGCGCCGCGCCGAGGTCGCTGCCGAGGACGCCCGCAGGTTCGGACGCCTGCTGCTGAGCCTCAGCGAGGCGCTCACCGCGACCACCACCGTGGAGCAGGTCGCCGCCGCCATCACCGACGTGGTCGCCACCGAGCTCGGCGCCGCCGGCGGCGGGCTCCTGCTCGCCGACACCCACCGCCAGCACCTGGACTTCGTCACCCTGGAGGAGATGCCGCCCGGCACCGACGCGGCCTGGTCGCGCATCGGCTGGGACGCCGACGCCCCCGTCGCCGTCGCCGTCCGCAGCCGGCAGCCGGTCTACTACCCCGACCGGGACGCCCTGCTGGCAGCCCACCCCACCATCACCGACCAGGCGGACGTGCCCGTCATGGGCGCCAGCGCCAACCTTCCCCTGGTCGCCGGCGGCGAGGTCGCCGGAGCCGTCTTCCTGTACTGGGACCGGTCCTACGTCGTCCTCGAACACCAGCAGGACGTCCTGGCAGCGGTGGCCCGCTACACCGCCCAGGCCGTGCAGCGCGCCCAGCTGCTCACCGAACGGCGCACCGCCGCCGAGGTCCTCCAGCGGTCGCTGCTCACCCGGCTGCCCGAGCCCGACCACCTGGAGCTCCGTGCCCGGTACGTCCCGGCCGCGGTGGACGAGCACGTAGGCGGGGACTGGTACGACGCCGTCGTCCTGCCCGACGGCAGCACCACGGTCGTCATCGGTGACGTCGCCGGCCACGACATCGCCGCCGCCGCACGCATGGGGCAACTGCGCGGGCTGCTCCGGGCCTACGCCTTCGACCGCGCGGAGCCGCCCAGCGAGGTCGTCGCCCGCCTGGACCGGGCCGTCACCGTTCTGCACCCCGACACCCTCGCCACCCTCGTGATGGCACGGGTGGAGCAGACCGAGGCGGACAGGCAGGCGGGGCTCCGGCGGGTGCGGTGGACGAACGCCGGGCACCTGCCACCGATCATCCTGCACGCCGACGGCAGCACCGAGGTGCTCACGACCGTCCCCGAGCTCCTGGTCGGGCTCCAGCCCGGCGCCGCCCGCAGCGACCACGACCACGTCCTGCTGCCTGGTTCCACGTTCCTGCTGTTCACCGACGGGGTCGTCGAGCACCGCGGCCGCAGCATCGACGACGGCCTGACCGACCTCCGCGGCGTGCTGTCCCGCCACGCCACAGCCAGCCTGCAGGACCTCCTGGACCAGGTGGTGGCCGAGCTCGTCGGGAGCTCCCCCGACGACGACTGCGCCGTCCTCGCCGTCCGCGCCCACCCCGAGGACCGCCCCCGCCCGACCGAAGCCGGCCCGAACCGCCTCGCCTGACAGCCCTGGCTGCTCACCCAGCGCTTCTCGGGGAATGACGAACATCCGCACGGGTAGGGCACGGCGGCCACCCGCACGAGCGACCGGGCACCGACGGCAGTCGACCGCGCGCGGTGACACGAGCACGGGAGGAGCGAGCGATGGCTGCTGACGGGCGTCGAGATCGCGCCGGCGCAGACGACACAGACGACACAGACGCCGGCGTCGCCGCTGCCGTCGACGTCAGCCTCAGAGGCGACGCAGCAGAGAAGTCGCTCGAGACGAGGACGGCGGCGGTGACCGCACAGGTCAGGGCCCGGTACGCGGGCCGACCGGACGACATCGTCCGTGAGGCACTGCGTCGCGAGCTGGACCGGCAAGGGCTCGACGGCTGGCGGGCTGACACGCAGGACCTCGGCCCCGCCCCGGAGGTGACGAGCTAGTCGACGCGTCCTCGTCGACGCGTCGACAGGCACCGAGCCCCGCCCTACGTTGCTTCGGTGCTGGCCGACGACAACGCCCTGAGCGAGGCGGTCCTGCGAGACCTCATCCTCGACCAGCACATCAAGCCAGACGCGGAGCTCGTGGCCTCGCTCAACGCGACCATCGCACGGCTGCGGGACAGCCACGGCAACCGCCCTGTGCCGGTGGTGCGCGAGGTGCTGCGTCGTGAGCTCGACGCGATGGGGTTGGACGGCTGGGTGACAGACGGGGACGGCTTCGACGGCCTCGTGCGCCGCATCGTGCGCTGATCCTGCAGCCGACGAACGACCGCCGGACGAGCCTGTCGACCGGTCCGCACCGCTGCGCTAGAAGAGGCCGACGGGCGGCTCGTCGCACGGCAGCGGCTTGAGCCGTGCGTCGTGGCCCTTCTCGGGGCTGCACCCCTTGAACGGGCCGTCGGGGTCCAAGAGCGTGGCCATGTGCGGATCGGCGTGGTCCCGCAGCCACACGCTGATGCCCAGCGCGGGTTCCAGGCGCAGGTGCTCCCACGCCCGCCACAACGCGTCCAGACGGACGATGGCCTCCGCGTGGCGCCACCACTGCGGGCACCACGTCCGGTGCCGGCCGTCCAGGCTGCGCCGGTACGTCGGCGCCAGGAGCTCCCGGACGAAGACCTCCACGGTGGGGAAGTACAGCTGCGGGGCATCCTCCTCCGGCGACGCCGTGTCGGCGGGCTCCGGGCCGGCGCCGGTGTCCTCAGCCCACTCGTCGGTGGCCCCCCATCCCCCCTGCCCGACGCCCGCCGGGTCGCCGATCGGGTCGTCGGTCACCGTCGCGACCGGGGAGCTGCCCAGGTCCGCGCCGGCAGTCATGACGAGCTCCCGCCGGGCCGGGTGACGGCCGACGGAGAAGGGGTGACCGGGACCGCGACCGTGACGGTCCGGGCGGGCCTGGCAGCCGCCGGCGGAGGACGCCGTGCGGCAGGGGCGTGCGCAGCGATGGACGCCCGCACCTCGGCGGCCGCGGGGCCGTCCATCCACGGCACCGTGCGGACGAGGGTCGGCGGGATACCGGAGGCGAGCAGGAGCGCCCTCCCGCGCGGCAGCGCACCGAGCTCGGAGACCTCGAGGACGCGCTCACGCCGGGTGGAGCGGCTGGTGGACCGGCCACCCCTGCCGTGGGAGGTGGACAGCTGGCGCAGGTCGTAGTCCCCGACCAGCTGGGACAGCTCGGAGAGGAACTCCACCTCCGAGACACCGCCGCCGTAGACCTTCACGTTCGCCGCCGACCACAGCTTCCGCATCCCGTCGCGGCCCCACACCTCCACCCCCTGCGACCAGGACTGCAGGATCGTCATCATCACGATCCCCCGGGAGCCGTAGTGGGAGTACAGGTTCGGCAGCTCCCGCCACCGGCACACGTTCGCCGCCTCGTCCAGCACCGCGACCAGGGGAACCGGGAGCCGCCCGCCGGGCGAGGACGTGGCCAGCTGCTCCGCGGCCTCGGTCACCGCCACCGTCAGCGCCGTCACCAAGGGGCTTGCGGACCCGCGGCCCTCCTTGGACAAGGAGTACAGGGTGCCGCCGTCGCGGACGAACGCCGCCGGCGAGAACTCCGTCCGAGCACCCCCTCCCTCGGACGACGGGGTCACCCAGCCCATCGCCCGCCGGTTGGTCATGAACGAGGCCAGCTGCTGCGCCGTGCCGTACACGCCGCCGCGCTGCTTGTCGGGGGCGTGCACGACCCCGGCCACCGCCGCCGCCGGCAGGACGTAGCCCGCGATCCGGAGCAGGTCGACCGGCTCGTCCTCGGTGGGGTCGGTCAGCCACAGGTACACCTGCGTCAGCGGGCGGTCGGCGACCGCCGCCGCGAGCAGCAGCCCCGCCAGGAGCTCACGGGCGGCGGAGTCGAAGAACGCGTCCGTCCGGGCGCCCGGGTCCCTGGACGCGGAGGAGATGAGGTCTGCCAGCACGGACGCCCTCACCTCGTCGGTGACGTAGGTCAGCGGGTTCCACCACCACGCGCCGGGACCGGTGGTGGGCTCCTCGACGATCCCCTGCGGGTCGAACACCCACACCGGGCCCGCCGCCGCGCGGGGGCCGCGGGTGGCGTCGACGATGTCCCGCTTGTTCGACGTCGCCAGCACCGCACCCGGTGCGGCGAGGACGGCAGGGATCGCGCGGGCGGTGGTCTTCCCCGTGCGGGGACCCCAGATGTCCACCGCGTTGTCCTCCCACGAGGAGAACAGCGGCTGCCCCGCCAAGGACACCCCGATGGGCAGACCCGGGCTCGCCCCCTTCGCCGTGGCCACGCCCAGGCGGGCAGCCGTCGCGGCCGCACCGTGCCGGGACACCGGCCGCAGGACGCTCCCCCGGGCCAGGTGCGGTGCGGCCCGGTCCACCCCCGCCCGACGCCGTCGACCCCTGCCCCGAAGGACAGCCACCAGCACCAGCGTCCCCAACACTAGGATTCCTAGGCCCACCGCGGCAAAGGTCGCGGACGGCGTCCACGGCACCGTGCCGCCCAGGACCCCGAACAGCAGCGAGAACGGGTTGCGGGGCAGGACCACCCCGGTCCCGTCGAGCCGGTGACCCAGGTGCGCGCCACCGGCCACGACACCGGTCACGGTCACCGCCGCGGTGACCCCCACCCACACCAGCACGGTGTCGGTCGAGCTGGCCGACGCCGGCCGTCGCGTCGACGCGCTCACCAGGGGCTCACGAGGGGCGCCTGAGCTGCTCGGCGGTGGGGCTCACGGCACGATCCCGCTGCCCACGGGGCCCGTGCGCTCCGGCACCGGTCCGCTCCCCCGACCGCTTTCCCGTGCGCTGCTCTGGTGCCTGCTCCCCGGCTGGGTAAGGTCGACAGGGAGCTCGGCGAGGGGGTCGGCGGGGAGGTTGACCTGCCCGGTGACGTCGACGTCGACGACGCTCGTGGCGGGCGCGTCGCGCCACTTCTTGTTCGTGTCGTTCAGCGCCCCCTCCACCGAGGTGAGGGCGACCTTGACCGGGATACCCGGCCGGCCCCCGACCTTGATGAGGAACTTTCCCTGCCCCGGCGGCGCCGCGGCGTCACCGAGGTGGGAGTCCCACGACGGCGGCGTGGTCCAGCTCGTCACCAGGTCCCGCTCGGCGCGGGACATCCCCACCGCGGAGGTCAGCATCGGGATCTCCGCCGACGGCAGGCCCCCGCAGATGACCATGCCGGCCCGCTCGACGAAGCCGCGGGCCTTCATCCGGTCCTCCTCCGTCGGCAGTGCCAGGAGGTCGCTCATGGTGTGGGAGACCATCGCCATCCCGACGCCCCGCTGACGGTTCAGCCGGGTCAGGGCGTCGACCCGGTCCACGATCCCGCGGCCGGCCCGCAGCGCCCGCCACAGCTCGTCCAGGACTACGAAGTAGTGCCGGCGCGGCTCGAGGCCGGCGTCGGCCAGTGCGTTGGCCACGTTGATCGTCCCGAACCCGGTCGACCAGCACGCCAGCAGGACCGCGGCCTGCAGGTCGGTCTCCCCGTCCCCGATCGCGGACACGTCGTAGGCCACCGGCCGGTCCCGGCGCATGGGCGTGGTGGTCTGCGCTGAGAAGATCCGCCCGAACCGGCCCCCCTCCACCAGCGCCACCAACGACGCCTCCAGGCCCTCGGTGATCGCCCGGTACCGGTTGATGTCTCCGCGGTCGAGGGCGACCTGCCGGACGTCATCCGGTGCGGATCGGATCACCTCCACCAGGTCCGCCAGCACCGGGATGCGCGGCGTCGACCCGGACTGGGCTGCCATCCGGTCGTCGAGGACGCGCAGCGCCCGGTCGAGGACTGCCTCCTCGCGGTCGCTCGGTGGCGCGGCCCGGGCGATCGTCAGCAGCGCGCTGACCGTGGTGAGGCGGCGGCCGTGGGCGTCGGCGAGGACCTCCTCCCGCGCCCGGCCCGTGAGCCGGCGGGCGGCGGCGGTGGACTCCCCCGGGTCCAGGACGTTGAGGTGACCGCGGCCGCGGCCCAGCGGGAGGACGTCGCCGCCCATGGCGGTGATGAGGTCCAGGTAGTCCGGCTTGAGGTCGCCGAGCACCAGCGGGAGCACGCCGTAGCCGGCCAGGCCGAGCGCCATCCGGCGGACCACGGTGGACTTCCCGAGGCCGGGCAGGCCGAGGACGAACGCGCTGGGGTTGGCGATGAGGTTCGCACGGCGGAACCACGAGATGGGGTCGCAGCCCACGGTGGCCCCGCTGATGAGGTTCTGCCCCAGCGGCACCCCCACGATCGGCGAGCCGGTGCCGGCAGCGAACGGGTACAGCCCGCACACCTGCACCGACGTCCCCCGGAACTCCGGCGCCGGTTCCACCAGCGCGACCCGACCACGCCCCGGACCCGACCAGCCCCGAGGGCCTGGCCGCTGCTGCCTGGCGGTGGAGCTCGACCCGGACCGGCCCCCGCCGGCCGCCGGCTGGACAGGTCCCTGAGGGGCAGGGCGAGCCGTGCACGCGGCGCGGAGCGGGCTCACAGGGCGCTCCGCACCGAGGCAGGCAGTGCGGAGTGCGCCGGGAGCATGAGCCCCAGCGGCAGGGACGCGGCGAAGCCGACGTCCTGGGATCCGTACATGGGCCGCAGCTGCAGCCGCGCGGACGCCGACAGCATGTCCACCGCGGCGATGGCGTCCGGCAGGCGCTGCTCGTCCGCGACGGTCGCGGTGACCAGGACGGAGAAGTCGACCAGGCCCGCACCGAGGGCCTCCTCCGCCGCGGTGGCAGCCGCGGCCCGCTGCTCCGCGATCGCCCGCGCCGAGGGGCGGTCGCCGACGGTGGCGCGGAAGTCCGCGGCCCGCTTGTCGATCTCTACGATCCGCGCCGCCCGCGCCGGGTCCAGCGGCCGGAACACCAGCGTGACCCGCTTGCGGTCCACGTCCGGGTGGGGGTTGAGCAGGCCGTGCAGGACCGAGCTGTACACCTCCCCGCGCGGGGGTGCGGTCATCGACCAGGTCACCGACACCGCGCTGTCGTGCCGGTACGTCGACCACGTTGCCTCCGTGGCCACCGGGCCCACGTCACCCCACCGCAGCTCCGGCACCGACCGGTCGTGGCGAGCCTCGTCCAGGGTCAGCGCCATCGCCGGGTCGTAGGCGACCCGGACGAACTCGCACAGCTCCTGCGCCGCGACCGGCCGCGCCCCACCCGCACCCGTGGCGAGCAGCCCCTGCGACAGCACCGGCAGCCGCGACGCCAGGTCACGCGCGACGTCCGCGGCGGAGCGGCGACGGGCCCCCGGGCGGGGTGCGGCGGAGAACGTCAGCGTCACCCACGCCCGGATGGTCGCCGACCCCTCCGGGTAGCGGGCCACGACCTCCGACAACATCGCCAGCGCCACCGCCGGCGCGTCAGGGTGCGCCTGCTTCTCCACCTCCTGCCGCAGTCGGCTGCCGGAGTCCGGTGCGGTCTCCACCGTCACCGACGCCCCGACCAGGCCCGCCTCCGACGACAGGGACGACAGCCACGCACCCCACTGCGCCACCCACAGGTGGACCTGCTCCGCGTCGACCAGAGACGCCCCGTCCGGCTCGGTGGAGAACATCACCGAGCAGTGGCCCGTCGACGGCACCCGCAGCACCGCGAAGGGCCGCCCCCAGGAGTCCGTCCACTCGCTCAGCTGCGACGCCGCGAGCAGCCCCGGCAGCTGGTGCGTCCCCCACGGCACCCCCGACAGCGCGCCCGAGCGGTACAGGTGCATACCCCGCCGCCGCCCGTCCGCCCACAGCAGCCACCGGCCCAACCGCTCCGCCCCCGTCGCGCCGTGACGGTCCCGGAACGCCAGCAGCGCCAGCACCGCCCCGAAGACCAGGACCAGCGGCACCACCGCACGGAACCCGCCCGTGAACCACCCCACGATCAGGCTCACCAGCCCCACGAACAAGATCACCGTCCCGAGCGCACCCATCCCCAGCAGCCCCGGCGACGCCGGACGCCGCCAGTTGCCGTAGGTACGCGGACGCGCCTGCCCCCCGTGCCCCCCGTGACCACCAGCACCCGACTGCCCGGTGTGCTCAACGACTGCCATCAGGACCCTCCCCCGTAGAGCTCGACGTGCTGCGCGACGCCGCCGCCTGCGCGGCAGCACCCGCCTGCAGCGCCACCTGGCCGACCGCGACCACCGCGCCCGCCCCCGACGCACCCCTCGCCACAGCACCGCCAGCACCTGCACCGCCAGCGCTGCTCGCCGTGCCCGCGCTGCCGGTCGCACCCGAGGCGGTCGGGGCACTGGCACCACCGCCCTGCGGCGGCACCCCCCGCGCCCCTCCCGACGGTGCAGACCCCGACGGTGCCGACGACGCAGCTGCCGAGCCGGCACCGGTCGCGCCCGGAGCACCGCGCATGCCGGCCGCCCCGCTCGAGCCAGTAGCCCCAGAGCGGGCGAAGACCGCACCAGACGGCATCGCCGCCAAGGCGCCCATGGCCAGACCTGCGCCGCCGCCGGCACCCCCGGACGACATCGCCGACACCGCGGGCGTGACGAACCGCATCAGCGCCGGCAGCGCCAGGATCGCCAGCACCATCATCGTCACGCCCACCAGCACGTCGAGCATGCCGCCGCCGTCGCTTCCCCCGAACAGGTTCGCCCCCGACAGGCGGAACGCCGTCGCGTAGACGATCGCCGCGGCCGGCTTGTAGAGGATGAACGCCAGCAGCCACGCGCAGCAGCGGCGGAACCACGTCCGACCCGTCTCGGTCGTCGTGAACGACGCCGACAACGGGAAGATCCCCGCCAGGATCACCAGCATCCCCGACCTGACGATCATCAGAATGATCTGCACGCAGGACGTGACGATCCCCCCGACCCCCAGGAAGATCACCAGCAGCGCCGGCATCCCGTCCCCGGCCACAGTGGGTGTCACCAGCGGAGCCAGCAGCAACCCGCCCAGGTTCTCCCCGAAGTTCGTCCCGACCGTCGACCGGTCGATGATCCACTCGGCGAAGGCGTCCGCCGAGCGGACCGCCAGGGCGATGGTCGCCAGGCCGGCACCAGACACCACCGACAGCGTCATCAACGACCGGAGGACGTCACGGCCCGGCTCGGCCCGTCGCTCCCACGCCATCCGAGCGCCGCCGACCATGACCGACAGCACCGCGGCCGCCGCCATGTACCACCACAGCGACCCCTGGATGAAGCCCACCGCGTCCGACGGGCTGTTCCCCGACGTCGTCAGGTTCGGCGTCCCGATGTCCACCCACAACGTCGACAACGACGTGATCACCGACCCGACCGCATCGCCGACGGCCTTGGCTAGGCGACCCAAGGTGTCGGTGATGATGCCTGCCGCCACCTCCTCGGCTTGGCAGTCGATGTCGAAAAGCCCGCACTGGGGGTTGGGCGCCGTAGTGGTCATGTGCCGCTCCACGGGACGTATCCAGCGAGGGAGGGGGCGGCCTGCAGGCGGGGGAACGGTGCTCCTTCGGGTCCGAAGACCAAGCGCCAGTCGCCCTGTTCCCAACGCAGGGTGACCGGCGTGTGCACGGTGACTACTTGCTCGCGCGTTGCGGCCAGCATCGCGAGGTCGATGACCGTCTCGTCCTCGGTGTAGGAGAGGAACGAGAAGCCAGCGACCTGCACCTGCGCTTCGGAACTCGGTCCTGCGGAACTCCCCTCGGTCGGGAGGTTCTCAAGCGCCACGTCGCGCCCCGCGCCCTCAGCACCCAGGTCTTCCGTCAGGATCCGCTCAGCGTTCGGCAGCGTCGTGGTGGCGGCGACATTGACCGCTGCGTACAACGCGCCCACCGGGGTGCGCGCGAAGCAGGACCGAACAGGCGAGCTGACGGCGGGACCGTGCAACTCCGGTGCCGTCGGGGCCACCATCTCCCCCACGAGCTCCCACTGCGTCTCGGTGGGCGCCACAACCGGGACGGTCTGATCCCCGGCGGGCAGGTCGCAGGACGACGACTCCGGCTCGGTTGCCGTAGGGGTGGGAGACGGCGCGGCCCCTCCGGTCGTCTGCCGGCCCTGTCCCACCTCGACCGGGTCCGCGTCGCTCCCCGGGAGCGTGAACAGCACGACGGCCGCGACGACCAGCAGGCCGACGAAGAGCGCCGCCAGCACGAACCCCCGCCGCGCCCACAGGCTCTGCGGCCCGTCGGCCTCGTCCTCGAAGCTCGAGCTCATCCCCCATGCCCCCTTCGTTGTGGCGCCTCAGGTCTGCTGCCGTCAGACGAGGGCAGTGACGAAGCCGGAGGCCGCACCCACGACGACACAGCCGGCCAGCACCGTGCCGAGCTTCCCGACGTGCTCACCGCCCTCGCCGCGCCGGCTGGAGATGACCATCGCGATCCCGCAGAAGACGACCCCTGCCACGCAGATGGCCAAGGCCACCCAGGACACCCAGTTGAGGATCGTCAGGAAGCCCTCGGCACCCGGAGGAGCCCCCGGCGTCGGCACCGGGGCGAACGGGAGAGAAGCGGCAGTCAGCGGATTCTTCACAACAGGGTCCCTTCCTGTGTATGACAGCACTGGCCCGCCGCTCAGCAGCGTGCACCCCGGAGTGCTGATGCTGGACAGTAGGCCCGCCCGTGCACCACAGTCCATACCCTGACGAGACGTGTTCCGCCGTCGACGACAGCAGGGGGCTGGTGCCGGTGATGCGAGGCCACGACTGGACCTCCGGTGCTCGTAGGCCAGGGGTCGACCGGCTGCAGCCGCTCCCAGCTGGCCATGCCGGCCAAGCTCTGCACCGCCGGAGCCGGCTCACGTGGGTGCTCGCGGCGACGGGCGCCGCCTGTCTGACCGCCTGCTCCCCTGGCCTCGTGGCGACGACGGGTGAGCCAGCGAGGGAGCCCGCCCCCTACGTCACCTTTCACGACGACCAGGCGCCGCCGGACGAGGGGTCACCCGGGACGCTCACACAACCGCTGGTCGACCAGGAGCCGCTGGACGACATGGTCGACGCCACCCCGGACGCGGTCCCGGTGTGGGACGAGCAGGCCCGCGCGGACGCCGCGGCCGCGGCGGCGACCGCGGTCACCGCGTACGCCGCCGACCTCGACCCGGACAGCTGGTGGCGCGGCCTAGCGCCGCTGCTCACCCCCACCGGCCAGACCGCCTACGCCGAGGCCGACCCCCGCAACGTCCCGGCCGGCGCGCTGACCGGTCCCCCGGTGGTCCCTACGGACACCCCGAGCACGTTCCTCGTCCAGGTCGACGTTCCCACCGACGTCGGCCCCTACGGCGTGCTCCTCGCCCGCACCGCCGCCGGCCAGCCCTGGCTCGTCGAACGGTTCCTTCCGCCCGTGAGCGACGGGGCGGCCGCACCATGAGGACCGCGCCGTGAGGACTGCACGGTGAAGACCCTTGCCGGTGCCCTGCTCGGCACCACCCTGCTGCTCGGGAGCTGCGTCAGCGCCGTCGCGCTCGTACCGCCACCCCCCGCCGCGGCGTGCGCGGCACCGGTCGTCCTCAGCCCCGACGGCCTACCCGTCGGCGCCGTCGCCGGCTACAGCGGCGAACAGCTGGCCAACGCCGCCGCCATCGTCAACGCCGGCGGCGCGCTCGGCGCCCCCGCCCGCGCCCAGCTCATCGCCGTCATGACCGCCATGGGCGAGTCCGGGCTGCGCGTCCTGGACCGCGGCGACGCCGTCGGACCCGACAGCCGCGGGCTGTTCCAGCAACGCGACAACGGCGCCTGGGGCTCCTACGCCGACCGCATGGACCCCACCATCTCCGCCACCAACTTCTACCGCGCCCTGCTCGCCGTCGACGGCTGGGAGACCCTCTCCCCCACCCTCGCCGCGCACCGCACCCAGCGCAACGCCGACCCCTACCACTACGAGAAGTACTGGCCCGCCGCCCTCGAGGTCGTCGCCGCCCTCGCCGGCACCACCGTCCCGACGGTCCCCACCACTACCGACTGCGCGCCGGCACCCCCCGGAGACATCACCACCGAGGGCTGGATCCGGCCCGCCGCGGGCCGGCTCAGCAGCACCTACGGCTACCGCATCCACCCCATCACCGGCGTCCGCAAGCACCACAACGGCATCGACATCGCCAACGACTGCGGCACCCCGATCTACGCCGCCGGACCCGGAGTCGTCGTCCGCACCGGCCCCACCCCGAGCTACGGCACCCTCGTCGTCATCGACCACGGCAGCGGCGTGCTCACCCGCTACGCCCACATGTACCCCGAGGACATCCTCACCAGCGTCGGCGCCACCGTCAGCGGCGGCACCGCCATCGGGCGCATCGGCAGCAACGGCCAGAGCACCGGCTGCCACCTGCACTTCGAGGTCCAACAGGGCGGGGAGTTCACCGACCCGAGACCCTTCATGGCGGCACTCGGTGTGCCCCTCTGACACCACCGCCGCGGACGCTGGACCACCCGGCACGCGCGTCACGCTTGGTGACCAGCGCCAGAGGTGGTCCACTGCCGCCGTGACCGTGACGTGCAGCGCGACAGGGGCGCACGCCCCTGACGAGGCAGTGACGTATGACTGACAGTGACGCTCCACGCTCACTCGCCGAGAAGCTCGACCACCTCTTCGCGACCGTGCCCACCCCCGAGGGGCGAGAGGCCAGTTACCGCGAGGTGGCCGACGCCATCGCCAACCGGGGCGGGCCGACCATCTCCCCCTCCTACGTCTGGCAGCTGCGCTCGGGCACCAAGGACAACCCGACGATGAAGCACCTGCAGGCCCTGGCCAGCTACTTCGGCGTCGACGTCGCCTACTTCTTCGACAACACCGTCACCACCCGCGTCGCCGACGAGCTCACCCTGCTCGACGCGACCCGCGACCCCGCCGTCCGCGCCGTAGCCCTGCACGCAGCCGGCCTGTCCCCCGACAGCGTCGACCTCGTTGTCGCCGTCATCGACGCCGCGCGCCGCCTCGAGGAGAACCAGCAGCCCCGTGCTCGACGTCGAACCACCCGCTCGACGTAGACATCGGGCGGGAGCCCCGTCAGCGGACCTGTTGTCCAGCCAGCGCCTCGTTGGCTTCGATCGACCGACGCAGCCTGATGCTCTGACGTCGTCGGTACCACGGGTCCACGAGGAAGAGCACGATGGCGAGGGGCCACAAGACCAAACCAGACCAGTTCCACCACGACGACGTCTCCTCGTCCATGAGGAGCCATACGTTGAGCGCCAGCTGCGCCACTGCGAAGAGGATCCCCAGTCGCAGGATCCACCGCAGGGACCCGGAGGCGGAGTACCGCTCAAGGGCCGATAGCGCCGCACGTGCGCGCTGCGCCCCCGACGACGCCAGCTCAGGCCGCGCAGCCCGGCCCCGGTTGTTCGCCCGCGCAAGGTGCCACCTGTCAGACCACGACAAGGTCTTCGCGGTCTGGTTCCACTCCGGCAGGCCGGTTCCCGCGTACAGGTTGCGCTGTACCCGGCCGCGCAGCGCGAAGCCGACGAGGAGCGACACCGCGAGGACGACGACCATCGTCACGATGAGAAAGCCGACGGTCGTCATGACCGGAACCTAAGCCTTGTCCCCCGCCCCGACAGCGCGAACAGCCGAACCGCATGCCCCGGCAGGCTGCGACAACTCGGGGGCTCACCACGCACGTCAGACGGTCCGCAGACTTCCAAGACGCTCACCCGGTGGTGGCCGGGTCATGCGACGCAAAGAGCCGCCAGGAACCGACGCAAGTGACTCGCGACACGCCGCCCGGCTCCTGGTCCGCCGCATGCATGCAGAGGTCGGCCAGGCTTGCCGCCATGCCAGCGATCAAGGGACGCCACACGCGGGCCGCTAACGCCCCCACCGTGCTGTTGCAGGCCCGAGTCGATCCGAAGCTGCGCGAAAAGGCGCACCGCGCTGCCGGCGCCCTCGGCATCTCCATGGCGTCGTACATGGAGCACCTGCTGGCCCACGAGGAGCTGGACGCCGACGGCCGCCCGGTCTGGTGGACCGATGCGGCCCCTGCCGACCAGGAGGAGCTGCCGCTCAGCAGAACCGCTTAGGGCAGTGCCCTAGACACGACGAAGGCCCCCGTTGGCGCGGGGGCCTTGCGTCTAAGTGTTCGGGACCAGTTGCAGCTGGTCCGAAGTTGTCTCCGCCGAGGAGACCCCTCTCGAGAAGGGGCTTTGTGCTGCCATGAGGGTAGCCGATGACGATCCTGTTGCAAGAACTACTGGCGAACCCGACCCGGCGTGTCCGGTCGACGCCTGGACGCTCACCCACGCGCTGAGCCCGCGGCCGCTGGTGCGTGTCTCAACCGTCGACGCCACCGGGACCACCCTCAACGCCTACACCGGCCACGCCCCGGTGGACGGCCCTGCACCCGAGCTGCCCTGGGCGGTCTACCTCGCCGGCCGTGACCAACGGTTCCGCCTGCTCGCGCTCGACCTCGACGCCAAGACCGACCCCTCCCCCGCCCACCACGACGCCGACGTCCTCAGCACCCTCCTCGACACCGAGGGCATCGCCCACGTGGTGTGCCGCTCCGGACCCTCCGACGGGCGCCACCTCTGGCTCGCCCTCGACGGGTCCGTCGACGCCGCCACCGCCGCCACCCTCGCCCGCCTCGCCCGGCACCTGTGCCCCAGCCTCGACCTCGCCCCCCTCACCAACCCCGCCACCGGGTGCGTCCGACCCCCCGGCGCCCCCCACCGCGACGGCGGCACCTCCACCGTCCTGCAGGGCGACCTCGCGACGCTCACCCGGCCCACCACCACCCCCGAGCAGGTCCGCAGCCTCATCACCCGGCTCTCCCAGCTCGTCGACGACAACGTCACCGAGCCCACGACCGCCACCGCACCGACTACACCGCTGCCCGTGGACCAGCACGGCCACCTGTACCTGCCGGGCGCCCGCCGCGCCCTGCCGCCGGTCAGCGAGACCGCCCTGCACGACCAGGCCGCGGCCGCCGGCCCCGAGGGCGCCGTCACCGCCGACGCCTCGGCGGTGCTGTGGACCGTCCTAGTCGGGGCCGCCGCCGCCCGCTGGCGTCACCACGACATCGCCGCCCTGCTGCCCACCGCACCCGGCCTGGAGCACCTGCGCAGCGCCCGCGACCGCGGCCACCGACGTCCCCGCCCCGCGGACGGACCCTCCTCCCCCACCGCCGTCCTGCGACGGCAGTGGCGCAAGGCCGTGCAGCACGTGGCCACCACCGCCCGCCGCACCGGCACCGACCCCACCTTCGACACCCGCGCCGACCAACTCACCGCCCACGTCCGCGCCGTCCAGGCCCGCGCCGACGCCACACCCGGCCGGTGGACCCGTGGCGCCGGCCCCGGCGACCGCCGCGTCCTCGACGTGCTGTGCACCCTCGCCCTGCACGCCCTCAGCGCCGACCTCGAGGCCGACACCCGCCGCGTCGCCCTCCTCGCCGGCGTCGGCCGCGAGACCGCCCGCGTCGCCCTGCAGCGCCTGACCCGCGACGGCTGGATCGCCCTCACCCTCCCCGCCGCCGGCCCCCACGGCGCCCACTGGAGCGTCACCCCGCCCACCGCGGCAGCCATCCACAGAGACACCACCAGTGATCGGTCACAAGCGGACCCGCGCCCCGCAGGGGCAGGGGCCGCCGAACGTCTGGTCCTGCTCTCCGCTCTCCTGCGTCGCACCCAAGATGCTGCGCACGATTTGTTCACCAGCGGGTCCGGGCTCGGCCACCACCTGGGGAACGTCTACGCCAGGACAAGCCACGACCCCACCACCGTCATCGACCTCGCTCGAGCCACTGCCTCCGCGCCCCACCAGCTCCGAGCCGATCTGCAGAAACTCGAGGCAGTTGGGCTCGTCGAGCACAGAGGCGGCAGATGGCGTCGCGGCCGCCACGACGTCCGGGATGTCCTCGCCCAGGCCGTCGGCGTGCTCGGCCGGCTCTCGGACCGGGCACACCGGTACCGCGTCGAACGGATCGCCTGGGCGTGGTGGCAGGCCGAGCACGCCTGGATGACCGCGCCCCGGCGCACCCATCCCAGCCGCCGCGCCGGCGCCGGGCAGCTGGACCTCCTCCCCCAGCTCGTCCGCACCGGCCCCAGCAGCCCCCTCGGCGCCCACCCGCGCCGACCCGACGGACGCGCCGACTACCGCGCGAGCCGAGCCGCCGTCGCCGCCAGCCTCGCCGCCGAGCATTCCCCCGCCATCGACCACGGCACGCCGCGCCGAGCGGCCGCCTGACACGCGCACACCATCGTCACCACGACCAGTACTGCGGACGCCCCCCGCTGCGGCCGACGGGGCCGGGTCTCGCCGTCGCCCGGTCGACCGGAGGTCACCACGGCCAGGGGCGGCATCGCTGCGCTCTGCGGAGGCACCCGAGGTGATCCTTCCGGCCAAGAACGCGCCGGAAGCATCATCGGGGCCCGCCTCCTCCGGCCACCCCTGCCCGCGGTCAGGCTGCGCCTCGCCCGAACGACGGTGAGACCCCCAGCACCCCCCCGAGCGTCACCACCACGCCGCGCCCCCTCCAGGGCAGACACCGGCGCCCCGGAGGGCGCCGGGACAACCGAAGAACGCAGGGGCTCCGCCCCCACACCCCCGGCCCTCACTCCGATGAGCCCTAGCAACACTAGGAAACCTATCTGCTAGGAACCCTAGTGTTTCCAGTCCTAGTGATCCTAGGGATGGTAGAAAACCTAGGAGTGCTAGATGCCGGTCACGCTCGGCGCGCCTCCGCGGCGCCGCCTCCTACGAATGCTAGGAATCCTTGGATATGTAGGAACCCTAGGAATTCGAGGCTGACATGGATCGCACCACGCTGCGCCGGGTGGTCGCCGTCATCAACGGCAAGGGTGGTGCCGGCAAGACGTCGATCACCGCCAACGTCGCCGGCCTCGTCGCCAACTCCGGCTTCCGGGTGCTCGTCGTCGACATGGACCCGCAGGGCAACCTCGCCGAGGACTTCGGGTACACCCAGGGCGAGGCGGACGACCAGGGGCAGTCCCTCGCCGCTGCGCTGGCGTTCGGGCAGCCCGCGACGCCGCGGCGTGACGTCCGCCCGCGCCTGGACGTGTTCGTCGGCGGGTACCACCTCGATGCTGCGGCGGCCGCGCTGGCCGCGGCCAAGGACCAGGTCGGGGCCCGGCTCGCGCTGGCCCGGGTGCTGGAGCCGCTGGGGGAGGACTACGACCTCGTCCTCATCGACTGCCCGCCCGGGATCGAGGCGCTGCAGAACGCCGCGGCGGCCGCGGCCCGCTGGGCGCTGGTCCCCGCACGCTCCGACGCCAGCTCCCGCAAGGGGATGCTGGACGTGGCTCGGCGCCTGGACGCCGTCGTCGACCTCAACCCCGACCTGGACCTGCTCGGTGTCGTCCTGTTCGGCACCGGCACCGGCGCCCACCGCATCAAGCAGGAGGCGCGCGAGCGGATCGTGGAGGCGCTCGGCGCCGAGGACGTCGTCCTCACCACGACCATCCGGCACTCCGAGGCCACCGCCCACGCCGCGCGGGAACGAGGCCAGCTCGTGCACGAGCTCGAGGAAGAAGCCCGCAAGGGCCCGTCCTGGTGGCAGATCCGCCGCGGCGAGGCCACCGGCGCCGGGGGAGCACCCCGCACCGCGGGCGGGGTCGCCGAGGACTACCACGCCCTCGCCGAGGAGATCGTCGCCCGGATCACCGCCGCCGAGGCTGCCCAGGCAGAGCACCTCGAGCAGCTGGACCAGGTCGAGCAGGCGGGAGCTGTCGGCGCATGAGCGAGCAGCAGGCACCTGACCGCACCGTCCGCGGCTTCGGCGCCGCCCGCGCCGGCGGGGGAGTGCACCCCGACGCCCGCCGGCTCATCGCCAGGAACCGGGTTACTCCGCCCGCACCCCGACCTGCGGCCCCCACGCCCCCGGCACCGACCTCCGTCCCTCCCGGCGCGGCTGCAGACCTGCCCGCAGACGTGACGACGTCGGCCTCGCCTGGCCAGGTTCCGCCAGCAGTCGCTGCGCCTGCGGCCGCACCCGTGCCCGCAGTAGTCGAGTCGTCAGCGCCGACTCCGCAGGTCGGGGCCGCCAGGAACGGTGCAGCGAAAGCTCAGGTCAACGTCATGGTCCCCACGGATCTCCGTGCCCGGATCAGGTCCGCCTATCGCGCCACCTCCGTGCAGGAGGGTCACCGGTCGTTCAGCGACTTCGTCGCCGGTCTGCTCGAGGCCGAGGCGACCCGTCTCGAGGGCCGCTACAACGACGGTCGACGCTTCGCCGGGGGACAGGAACCGCTAACCCCCGGCCGGCCCTTGGACGCCTGACCGCCGGGCGACTGCCTGGGGGAGCGGAGGTCGCGCCTGCCGGGCGTCGGGGCCGAAGGGTCCTGGAGGCGACGCGCGCATCCGAGCGCGGGGGAGGGGTAGGACGCCGGTGGGCGTAGGTCAAGCAGTCGGCTGGTCGCCTGGGCGGTCCCCCCTCGCTGAGTGAGGGGGGACCGCTCCCACGGATTGTGCGTCGCCGGCCTCGCCCGCGCGCGCGGGTGACCGCCGCCGGAGAGGCTGGAGCGTCCCGGTTCCTGTCACGGGGTGCACGAGACGGTCCGGCCGGGCGGAGAGGGGTCCCCACCCGGCCGGACCCCTAGCCACGCCGGTGCGACGCCGCACGACTGCCGCGACCGGCGAGCTGCGGCGACGGTGGGAGCGTCCGCAGTAGTTCCCCGTCCTAGGAGCACGCGCTTCGTACGCTGCTGCGATGGGGTGCCCGTGCTGATCGCCGTCTCCGGCGGCAGGGTCACGCGGCTCCCGCCGCGGACACCGCCCAGGGGCAACCTGGAGACGTCCGTCGCCCTGACGGTCGCCCACGCCCTCCCGCTGCGACCCCGCGCACAGCAGGTCGCGCTGCACCACCTGCTCGGCTGGGGTACCCAAGCACCGGGCCCCATGGCGGACACCGCCGCCCGGTGGGGGATCACCCGGGGCCGGGTGAACGACCTGCTCCTCGAGGTGCGCCGCTTCGCCACGACCGTGCCGACCCCACCGGCCGTGGAGGCCACCGGTCAGGCCCTCTCCGGCGGCGGCATCCGCTACGCCCACGAGCCTGCGCGGGTCCTGGTCCGCCGCGGCGTCCTCGAGCAGGAGCTCCACCCGGGAGTCCTGGCTCGAGCGCTCTCCTTGTACGGGGTGTCGTCGCCGCCCTTCGTCGTAGGCCGCCACGGTCCGGTCCTGGTGCCCGTCGGTAGCCGCGTCGTGCTGGAGGAACAGCGTCGGCACGTGGTGCGCCGGCTGGAGCGGGATATCGCCGTACCCGTGCTTTCGGCTGCTGTCGCGGACGTCCTGCTCGGCGGCCGCCTGCTCGAGGGCCTGCTGCCCGCCCCTCGTAGCCCCGGGACGGGGAGAGGTGTGAGGCGCACCGTCTCGCGTGAGGGCACGGCCTGGCTCTGGCGGTCATGGGACGTCGACTCTCGCGAGCCGGGGACCGCGGTCCGGCTCGTACAGCGCCTCCTCAGCGTCCACCGAAACAGCCCTACGGCGCTGCGTGCGCTGCTTGTCGCGGCGCTGCAGCAGCAGCCGGGGTCGATCCGGGCGCCGTCCGTGGACGTTGCGCCGGCGCGGGTGCTCGAGGCCTGGTTGCAGCACGTCAGCACCCAGGAGCCCCAGCTCACCAAGACCAGGCAGGGGTGGCGCTGGGCGCGCCCCCTGCACCCGGTGGACGCCGTGGTCCTCGACGTCGTCCGCGGCACCGCAGGTGAGCCCGTCCCTGCCGCAGTGCTGCTGGACCAGCTAGTCGCCTCAGGCGTGAGCCACGGGGGAGCCGTCCAGCAGCTGCTACGAACACCGGTCCTGAGCCGGCTCTCACGCGGCCTCTACGTCGAGCGCACGCCGGGCGGCTGACTCTCGAGCGGCAGGTCAGGGGCGCCATGTCGGGTCGTAGTCGGGGTGGTCAGCCCAGATGCCGGCGACGACCCTGAGCGCAAACTCGTACCCCGCCCGGTGCACGGTGAAGGGCCGGGTCCGGGCGTGGGCGGCGAGCAGGTGGCGCTTCACCTCCGCTTCCGCACGCTCCCGAGCACTCGTGACGGGGTCCTCGTCGAGCCGGGCGGCGACGAACCGGTCCAACGGGACCATGCCAGGGCCTGCCTGCTCCGGAAGCGACGCGCCTCGCTGCACCATGACCGCAGGGTGCCCCGGGGGCTGGACGCAACTTCCAGGCGCTCAAATTAACCCGAGCCGTCCCTCAGTGGGACCGGCTGCCGGAACGCCAGTGCCCGTCTCAGCCGGGGATCCCCAAGTGGTGCATCCCCGGCTGCACAGGGGGCTAGCCGCAGGGCCGTTCGATGGGTCCTCCCGAGAGGGCGGCGGGCGAGCGGCCCGTCGGGGCAGCATGGTGGCCATGACGGCGCGAGGTCCGGCGGCGGACGTCGGCTCGACCGTGGCCGTTCCGTCCGCCGAGCTCACTTATCCCCGGCTGACCTCCGTGACGAGGTTTGTGCTGAGGGGGTTGGCTGAGGGCGCGTTGGCCGGGCTCGTGACCGGACTATTGACCGGGTTGGTTGTGTACGCGGTGATCTGGGCTCTTGACGGTGCTGCCGGGACGTTCACCGAGGTCGTACTCGGGTTCTATGTGTTCGGGCTGTACGGCGCCCTCGTTGGGGTGCCCGCCGGAGTGCTCGCCGCCACTCCTGTTGGCTGTGCTCGGCGCAGTCTTGGCCGTCCACCGAACGGCGGTGCGTTGGCGAGGCTGGCCGTGGCTATCGGGCGCAGTGGTGACCGTTGCGGTCGGTTTCGGCGTTGCATTGACCGACGCGTTCAGCGGAGACCACCTCATCAGCGTGACGCTGTGCGCGGTGGCCGGGATGGTGACCGTGTGGCGGACCCGAGTTGCGCTCCGGGCGCATCTGGCCGTGACAGTCGGCACCGTCAGCACCCCTGCCGACGCCACCGACGGGTGAGCACGCTTACCCAGCCAGTTGCCGGCCGCCGGACGTGCGACGCCGGCCATCGCCCTCGCCGCCTGTCCCGCTAAGTGACCGGCTACCGGCGACGGGCCAACTCGTGCCCCACCGCAAGGACAAGGCCCGGCCTTGTGGGGGAACGGGACGGTCCCCGCATGAGTCAGACGAGCATGCAACGGCTAGGGCCCCTCCTCACCTTGTGTCCGGTGGCTGTGCTCGTACTGCCGGCCTGTGGCGGCGCCTCCGCGGCCGACGACTCGGCCCCCGCCCCCACCAGGGTCGTCGTCGCCGAAGAGGTGGACGGCATGGAGGCCCTCATCAGCGGACGGCTGACGGCGACGGGCGGATGCCTCGGCATCGACGAGCAGCTCACCGTCTTCCCCGTCGGGACGACTGTGCTCCACCCCGACCCGCTGCAGATCGAGATCCCCGGCCGTGGGAAGTTCACGATCGGCGACAGCATCTCCCTCGGAGGCGGCCACACCTCGCCCACCACCGACACAGAGGGGCGACAGGTAGCGGCTGGAACGGTCATTCCCGCCGAATGCGCCGGATCACGGGTCATCGTCACGCACTGACCGTCAGCCCGTTTCGCCTAGCGGCCAAAGACCACGTCCCCCAACCTGGCCTCGGCGTCCCACCGAGGATCGTCAGCTAGGGATCGCTTACCGGAGCCACCGTCACGCTGCCTTCAGTCTTGGCTGCGCCGCCGCATCCCGAAGATCGCAATGCTGGCTCCAAGCGCGCATGCCCCAGCGACCCCTACCGCGATCCTCCCGCTGCCACTGAGCACCTCTAAAGCCAGCAGCAGGCACAGCAAGCTGAGCGCGAACAGCGCTACCGCCGTGATCGTCGCTGTTCGAGTCCTCATGTCGTGTTCCCCCCGGCGGTCCGACCCAAGTAGCCCTCGCGAACCCACGTCTGTGGGTGGCCGCGTGAGAAGCACCTTGCCGCAAGCGTGAGCACACCGCAGGGCGAGTCGATCATCGAGTAGCTAGTCGTGGCTGCTGCCGCCCCGTCGAGGTGGCAACCCGTGCCGATAGGCGACCGGCTACTGGCTAGAGGGCGACCGGCACCTCCCGGTCGACAGGGCGGTCTCGGGCCGTCCCGCAGGGGATCCCCTACGGAGACGCTTCAAAGCGAGCGACGGTCACGCCGCGACTATCGCGACGTGCAGGGCGAGCCTGGCGACGGACAGGACGAGGTCCAGCTCGCAGCGGCCGGAACCCAACCGTCCGCGCCCGCGTCTCAGGGGCATGGGCACCTCATCGAAGGTCGACAAAGGCCTGCGAACGAGGGACCTTGTGGCGTCTGCCCGCATCGGCGCAGCTGGCCTGGCCCTGCTGCTGGCCGGCTGTGGCGGGGCGACCCGGTCGGGGGATGTGTCGGCCGTTGCGAGCCCGGATCCCGTTCCGTCGGTCGTCGAGCAGGGGTCGATGGCCTTCCCGCCCGACGGCTGGTACCTGACCCTGTACGCCTCGGGCGGCACCACTGACGAGCAGCGCCATGAGGCGGAAGCACTCCTGACGGCCGCACGCGCGGCCGGGTACGACGCAGCCCGCATCTTCCCAGCCACCGGATCGCCTTCGCTGTGCATGGGGAAGCCCTGCATCGGCACAGGACCCGCCCCAGGGGAGAACACAGCGGTCGTCCTCGCGGGCTTCGAGGGCCCCGACTTCACGACCACCGAGTCCTCCGAGGTGATCGACGACTTCTACCGGACCGTGGCCGACCCCGCGAAGAAGACCGCCAGCGACGCTGGGCTCACTGCCAGCGTCCACTGGCTCTCTTTCTCGCAGCTGACGCCCGGTGCCCTCACCGGCCGTCTGCTGCTGGTCGGAGGGCCCGCCGGGAGCACCCCCGTGCCCCTGTCGGGCGACATCTCGTGGCGCTCGACCGACGGAGGAGGTTCGGGCACGCTGCCCACCGACCCCGAAGGGCACTACACCGCCAAGCTGCCCCCGGGGCGGTATGAGCTCACCGGGCGCAGCCCCCACTACAACGACGGAAGCAGCGACTGCAGCGCCGAAGCACCGATCACCGTCACAGTCGGGGGCACCGTTACTGCCGACATCGCATGTCCTATGCGCTGAGACAGCGAGCAGGCGGTCCCCTGTGAGACGAGGTGATCAGTCCGCTGGGGCCGTCCTGACGGCAGACTTCGTCGTCGCTAGCCGATCGTCATGTGGCTAGGCCGTCGGCTCGGTTCGCCAGAGGGCCATCGGTCGCCTATGCGTGGGCGGCCGAAGGTCCGTCATGAGGCGGAGCCCATCGCAGCTGCCCCTCCTCTGTCATGGCAACGACTTCGCGCAGGTGCCCCAGCAGCCCCTCTTCTGCTGCGGTGGAGCGCAGAGCGTTCAGTGCAGCGCTCAAGGCAGCGTCGTAGTCATCAGCCTGCACGTCGAATGTTGCGTGCAGCACGGCCTCGTTGACCTGGTCGACGTAGATGCAGGTCTGCCCCGACAACCGGCCGACAACGTCGCCTAGGGCCTCCTGCTGGCCGACTGGCACCAATCCCTCGAACTCCCAGGTCGCGTACACAGCGAAGTCCACGCAGTCGAGTCTGCGGTGGAGGGACCCGTGCCGGCCGCAGGCACTCCGACCGCCGGCACAGCGGTAGCCAGCGACGTGTCCGGGCGATTGACTGGCCGGTAGACGATCCCCAAGCGGCGCTGGCGTTCAAAATGCCTCGTCGCGGCGGCGCTCACATACCCCAGCCAGTCAGCGCCTTGGCCACCATCGACGGCGCCCTCGCCGGTCGTCAGGGGGCGTGGCCTCCTCGGTGGGTGATCCTGCCGCACGCACCTTGTCGAAGGTGTCGACGAAGCGTCGCAGCTCACGCTCGTACTGGTCCCTTGCGAACACGAAGGGGCCGCCGGCGATGGGCACGTACTCCCCGTCGTCATCCTCGAGGGTGAAGGTGGTCTCCCAGCCGAAGTTGCGCCATGCCACCGTGTCGGCCGTCCGCTCCACCGCGACGGTTGTTGCGCCGCAGTCCAGGTCGCCGCAGACGGAACAGACGAAGACCGGAACCCGTCCGGTAGTCAGCTCCGCCGGACGCTCACCGAGCAGCACCAGCACGTCGTTCGACATCCCGTTGGGCCAGTTGTGCACCAGGACGGGCGCGAGGTCGGCCCTGCTGGTCTCGGCCGGGCCCTCCATAAGCAGTTCCCGGAGCAACCGGTCGTCAACGGCCAGGTCCCAGTACCGCAACCCATGCGCGGCCGACTCACCGGGCACCAGGGTGAGTCGGCTGACCATGGGCGAGACCCTACGTTGCCACCTACTGACTGCCTTCCGGGTCGGCGGACGGTGCGGCGCTGCGTTCCCTCGAGCCAAGTGATCGGGACGGGGCGCTGGGGGCCGCGCTCGGTCGTTCCGCTGAGGGATCGTCAAGTGGCTGGCTGCAAGGTCCTCAGCTCGTTGGCGCGCCACCTGGTGGCGGCTGGGCTCGTCGTGCCGCCACCCGCGCCAGCGCCTTCTCCACAGTCTCAGCTTCCTGTGCTGGCAGAGCATGTCTGTCCAGCGCGCGTTCCGCCGCCTCTTCCGACTCCAGATGCGGTAGCACGAAGTAGGTCACCCCGGTGTAGACAGCGAACACGGCCAGGGCGAGCCACGACCCGCTGCCAAGGGGCACGCCAGTGGCTGCCTCAATGTGGCTGCCGAACGCGGCGATGCCCAGCCACAGCAGGCAGACACCCCAGAAGGCGACATCCCGCCGTCGCATCCTCCGTGACGGGTTAACCATCCGCGCACCCGTCACATTGCCATGGTCTCAGTGGGGGCACCCCCAGGGAGGCCTTTGCGCGCAACCGGCCCTGATGCATCAGTTGCCCATACGCATGCGGGACCGGGCGAGTCACTTGCTGGCCGAGGCATGGTCATACGCGCCGCTCGGCGGTTGGTCTGCGTGAACCCCTCGTTCACTGCCAGATGAGCTCGTCGTCAGGTGAGACGTACGGTGGGCCGACGATCCCGGTGATGATGAAGCCGGTGCTCGCGTCGATGACCGAGGTCCGCGATTCCCCGTAGGTCGGTGTCGTGCTCCGGTGGTTGTCGGGCATCAGGGTCTCGGCCATCAGGGTCGCGACCCAGACGAGCCGTCCGGGTGGCACCTGGCCCGAGCCGCCGGCTGCGGTGTCGAACTCGCCCATGGTGGTGAGGACCGCGTGGACTGGTGCTTCCGCCGCTACGGCGGGATCGACCGAGCCGGCACCTGCACGACGCACGATCTCGACGGCCCCGGCACGCCCGATCGCGTCCCCGACATCGGTGGCCGGGTCGCCGGGCGGGTACCCGGCCGGGTCGGGCTCGCTGTAGCTGTCGGAGAACGGCAGCCACCTCAGGACGACGCTGTCCACGGCCAGGCCGATCGCCTCCGCCGCTGCCTCCGCAGGCTCGGCGACGTCGCGCTGGAAAGCGACGACAGCCTCGTCCGTGGTGGCAGGGTCGGTGACGTCGGGCCCCTCGACCGCCTCGAGGACCAGGATGGGCAGGCCGGCCGGATCAGCCAGTGCCAACGTGCACGGCTCGGGGCAGTAGCTGCCGGGGTTGGGCACGACCTGGGCGTCGGGGTAGCCGCCCGACAGGGCTGTGCGGAGAGCGGCGTGCGCGGCTTCGCGTTCCTGCTCCCGGGTCGGCCGGTCGACGGACACCGTCAGGTACCAGCCGTCCTGCGGGATCGTCGCCGGCTGACGGGCCGCGGTCGGGGCGGTCGTCGGTGACTCAGCCGTCGTCGGGGAGGGGGCGAGGCTCGGTGCCGTCGAGGCAGGCCCTGCTACCCCGGAGGCATCTTCGGTGCCGGGGAGACCCGTGGCGATGCCGGTCGCGACGGCGATGACCATGGCTGTGGCCGCGGCAGAGGCGACGGCACGGCGACGTCGGCGCCCGGCCTGGGCTGCGTGCATCACGCGGTCGGGGTCGAGGTGGGGGGCGGTTCGGGGACCGTGGTGCGCAGCACGTCGCGGAGGTCTTCGGCTGGGTGGTGGTTCATGTCGTGCTCCCTTGCATCTGCAGCTCGGGCAGGCCGGGGTGGCGGCGCAGTGCCGTCAGCGCCTTCGAGGTCTGGCTCTTCACGGTGCCGACGGAGCATCCGAGCGCGGCCGCGGTGTCGGCCTCGGTGGCGTCGTCGAAGTAGCGCAGGACGATCACCGCGCGCTGGCGCGGCGGCAGCGCCTGCACCGCGGCCACCAGCACCCACCGCACCTCCAGCGAACGCTCGTCCTGGGACTGGCGCAGCTGGTCGCGCCCCGGCTCGGGCAGGAGGGCCGTGGGGCGTTCACCGCGCCAGCGCCGGGACCGCCAGTCGTGGGACGTGCTGACCAGGATCCGGCGGACGTAGGCGTGGGCGACCCGGTCCTCGTCGATGTCGTGGTCCAGGCGGTCCCAGCGCAGCCACGCCTTGGCCAGGGCGGTCTGCACCAGGTCCTCCGCCGCGCCCCAGTCCCCGCACAGCAGCCATGCGACACGCAGCAGCTCGCGCTGCCGCCGCAGCACGTACTGCCGGAAACCGGCCGCTTCGTCCATGCATCCTCCACCTGGTCGGCACTAAGACGGCCTGGACCCGGTGAAAGGTTGCCTCGGACGCACAACTACGTCCGACCGAGGTTGCAGCGTCAGTAGAGGATCGATGAACGGGATGGAACGACGTCAGGCGGCACAGCCGGGTGGGTGTCGGCGGCCGCGACATGCCCGCGTAGGTTCGGTCGGGACGATGTCTGGGGCCGGTTCCCGGACCGTCGAGCAGCTGGCCGGGGGAAGCATGAAGGCTCGAGTCTGGGCGCCGGTGGCGTTGGGGGCGCTGCTGGTCGTCGGCGTGCTGGGCGTGCGAGGCGACAGCGCGGCCGATGAGGAGGACCTGCGGGCCGAGGCGCCATCGACGCTGACGGCGGAGCCGTCTGTGGACGACAGGGCGGAGCCGGGTGCAGTGCGGCTCGCGGCGGACGGGATCGAGGGGATGCGTCTGGGCTCACCCGGGACCGGGTTCGCATGGCCGATCCTGGGCAGCGGGGGCGATCCCGTCGCGGCTGATGACCTGCCGGGCGGGTGCATGCCCTCCTATGGGTCGGGTTCCGTACAGGGTCGGACGTGGGATACCGGAGCCTGGCTCGTCGACGACGTGGTCTCTGCGGTGCTGGTCTCACGCCGCAACACGAATCTTGTGACGCCCGCAGGGTTGAGCACCTGGCTGGGGCCGACGTTGGGTTCCCCTGTCGAGGCTGCGAGCGAGCTCCCCGGGGCGCGGACCAGGACCGAGCGACCTGCCGGGGCGCAGGGCCCCGAGGTGACGGTGGTTGTGGCGTCGGCCGATGGTGTCGAGGTCGTCTTCTCTGACGTCGTCTTCGACGTCGAAGCGGTCCCCGAAGAAGCCCGCGGACGCATCACCACCATCGAGGTGCGCCACCCACGCGCCCGAGCGTGCTCAGAAGAGGCGCTGGCCTCGTTCTCCCCGTCGGCGCTGGAGGGTGTGGGAACGGACCAGGTGCTCGGCCTGGACGGCCTCACCGCCGCACCCATCGGGTCGGACGCGACCGTCCTGGAGGACTTGCCGGGCGCACAGCCGCAGGGAGGCGGTCTCGGTGGCTGCGAAGCGTTCTTCCTGTCCACGGGCACCGGGAGCGTCCGGGTGGTGGCAGTGGACGGCGTCGTGGTGTCCACGTCGCTGTGGGGGGACGCCGGCGACGGCACCTACGGTGAGTTCCCTTTCCGGCTGGGGATGACGGCCGAGGAGGTCTCGGCCGCGGTACCCGCAGAGGCCGGACCTGCGCTGGAGATCGGCACCGACGCGGTCGAGGTGACCCTCGGGCAGCGGCTCATCCGGTTGGATCTTGCCCCACCCGTGCACTGGGTCGAGGACGTCGACGTTCCCGTGTCGCACGGCCCCCCGGCCGTCTTCACGATCACCGTGCAAGACCTCGGCGTTAGCGACGAGGCCGTCAACTGCTGAGCCAACCTCGTCCCCCCGACGACGCGAACAACAGCGGATGCTCCTGACGATCGGTCGCTGACGTCAATACGTACCGAGGCACCCCAGCACAACTGGGACGCTGAGCCGGTGTCTCCGCGAGCCCTCCCAGCCGCTCGACGGCGCGTTCTCGAGGCTCTGGCGTCTCGCGTGCCCGTGAGGGACGAGGACTGCTTGCGGGTGGGCGTCGACGGGGTCGACGGAGCCGGTAAGACCGTCTTCGCCGATGACCTCGCCG